>JAVXVR010000151.1:0-3205 GCA_032230165.1 Acidobacteriota bacterium
CGCGTCGAGCCGACGCGGCGGTAGCGACCGTGTTCGAGGAAGTGCAAAAGTTTGACCTGCATCGGCGCGGGCAACTCGCCGATCTCATCGAGGAAGAGGGTCGAGCCGTCCGCCGCTTCGATCAATCCGTGCTTCAAGGCGGTCGCGCCCGTGAACGCGCCCTTCTCGTGACCGAAGAACTCCGACTCGAAGAGTTGTTCGGGGAGCGCGCCACAGTTAACGCGGATCATCGGCTCGCCGCCGCGCGCGCTGCGCATGTGAATGAAATTGGCGAGCACGTCCTTACCCGTGCCCGACTCGCCCGTGATGACGACCGTCGAGTCGAGCCGCGCCGCCTGCTCCGCCATCTGCACGAGCCCGCGCATCTGCTCGCTCTCGTAGATGAGCGCGCCCACCCCTTCTTCCACCTGAGGTTGACGCACCGCCGCACGCAGGCTCGCGTTCTGGCGGACGAGCCGACGCTTCTCTTCAGCCTTGCGGATGACGGCTTCCATCTCGTCGAGCGTCGAGGGCTTCGTCAGATAGTCGTAAGCGCCGAGGCGCATCGCTTCAAGCCCCGTGCCGAGCGAGGTGTCGGCTGTCAGCATGACGACTTCGGGCGCGTCGTCGAACTTCCTGATTTCGCGCAGCGTGTCGAGACCCGTCATGCCGTTCATGCGAATGTCCATGAGCACCACGTCGTAGTCGGTCGCACGCAGAGACACCAGCGCCTCCTCGCCGGAAGAAGCCGGGGTGGCGTCGAAGCCGGAGCGCGACAACTGATCGGTCACGAGCTTTCTGAGCAACGGATCGTCATCAACGACAAGCACGCTAATTTTCTTCATCCGTCGTCCCTCAAAATTCACGCCGCACTTCCGGCGCGCGTCGCGGGAGCCACAGGCGGAAACGACTCCCCGCGCCGACTTTCGACTCGACAGTGAGTGCGCCGCCTAAGGCTTCGGCGAGCGTCATCGCGACGGCGAGCCCTAAGCCCGATCCCTTGCCCGCCTCCTTCGTCGTAAAGAACGGATCGAAGATACGCGGGAGTGTCTCCGGGGCGATGCCTGAGCCCGTGTCAGCGACCTCGATACGCACGCGCTCGCCTTCGGCGGCGGTCGAGACCGTAACGCGACCGCCCGCCGCGCCCACGGCATCCAGCGCGTTCGCCAGCAGGTTGTCGAGTATCTGGCGGATCAGACTCTCGTCGGTGGCAAGCTCTGTCACCGCTTCGTCCGCGTCGAAGCCGAATGTGATCTCGCCCGCGCCGTCGCCGCGTGACGCCGAGCGCTCCTCGAACAGCTTGACCGTGTGACCGACGAGCGCGTTCAGATCGCAAGCCTCGCGGCGCGCGCGACGCTGGCGCGCGAGATCGAGCAAGCCTCGCGTGATGAGCTTACAGCGCAAGGCTTGACGCACGATCTCTTCGAGGTAAAAGTCCCACCCGCGCTCCTCAGCCATCGTGGCGAGTTCCGGCTCGGAGCGGATGTTGCGCATCGTCGCCCCGGCGCACATCGTGATGGCGGCGAGCGGATTGTTGATCTCGTGCGCCACGCCTGCGGCGAGCTGCCCGACCGTGGCAAGGCGGCGCGCGCGCGCGAGTTGCTCCTGCATCTCGGAGAGCTGGGTCACATCACTCCAGGTGATAACGCTCCAGCCCGCGCCGCCAGCGAAGGCTTCGAGCGGCGCGACGGCGACGAGGTAGCGTCGCCCGTCTTCCGCCTGTATCTCGAAGGACGAAGCCGCGCCCATGCGGTTCGTCATGTGGTAGGCGGCGGCGCGCTCGCCGAAGAGGCGCGCGAACGCCGCAGCGCACGAGAGACCGATCGCCTCGGCGGGGGCGTCGTAGCCCATCATCTCGGCGGCGGTGGCGTTCGCACGCGTCACGCACATTTCTGCGTCGTGGACGATGATACCGTCGGGAATGGCATCGAAGGTCTGCTCCCAGATTTTTTTTGCGGTGCCAACCGTCTCCAATAGCCGCGCGTTGTCGAGCGCGAGCGCCGTCATGTCAGCGAAACCTTCGAGCGTGTGCCGCTCATCGTCGGTGAGATGGCGCGGCGCGCGGAAGCCGACGACGAGCGCGCCGAGCGTCTCGCCGCGTGCGCGTAAAGGCGCGAGCGCAATCGTCTGCACGCCCTCCGCGCTATGCAGAGGGAACTCGCTTGCCGGCAGCTCCGCGCTCGTGCCGATGCCCTCGAAGATCAACAGCTCTTCGGCGACAGCGGCGCGCTCCGCCACCGTCCCGCGCAACGGCGCGACGATCTCTCGATCATCGTTCGCGTCGCGCGAGCGCGTAAAGCCGCTCACCACCTTCCATGTGATCGTGTGGTTGGCGAGCGAGAACGCGGCGACGCTCGCCGTGTCGGCGTGCATCACGCGGCGCACCGTCTCGACCACCGTGCCGAGCGTCTTCGCGCTCTGCGGCGCGGCGTCGGGCGATGACTGCTCGTCTCCGCCCCATCTCGCGTCGTCTTCGCGCTTCACGGTGCGTCCATCTCCACGAGCAACTTGGTTTCTTCGAGCGTGTGCAAGTTCTCCCGCCTCAATCGAGCTTCTGGGTGGCGTTGAGCCGTAGTCGGTATGCGTGCGCGCCGGTCGGGGCGCGCTTCGGCGACACTTGTGTGAAAACTTCTTACGCGGTCAGACGCCTCGCGGTCAAGGGAAAACTGCGCGAGTGTGGCGACGCTGCTCGTGCCGCCGCGATTATCTTTCAACTGAAAGGTTCGCGCGGCATCATCGCGCGACGCCGCGCCGAAAGCTCAGCGTTTACGCACGCACGCGCGACGGCACGGTCGTTGCCATGATGATCGCGGCAGAGAACTTCAGACCGGAGGTGATGATCCTGATGAACTCCACGCACGCACGGCGACTCGCCGCTCTCTCTCTCATCGCGCTCACTTATGCGTTCGCGCCCGGCGCGGCGTCGGCGCAAAACACACGCGACGCGCGAGACTACTCAGACTCTGATGCGCACGCACGCGCACGCACGGCGACCGCACGCCGCAACGACAACGGCGACAGCACGACGGAAACATTGCGCGACGCGCGCACCATCTACGTCGAGCCGAATCCGCACATCGACGCGGAGTATCTCGAATACAAGCTCGACAAGCTGCCGGAGTTCAACGACTGGCGGCTCTCCATCGTAAAGGACAAGAGCAAGGCTGATCTCGTTATCGTCGTCAATAAGACGGCGCTTAACTACATCTTCAGCGTCGTCGATCCC
>JAVXVR010000157.1:0-2820 GCA_032230165.1 Acidobacteriota bacterium
CGGAGCACAGCGACCGAGGTCGCGAGGATCGCGGGCTGCGTGTTCTCCGTCAGTTGCAGCTCTTCCGTAGTTCCCTCGAAGCACAGACGTGAGATCGAAAACCCGAGCGCGTCGTCGGCTTCCGCAAAGACCGCGCGCGCCGCCGGATACTGTTCCGCCAACTCGCGCCCCATCCCCGTGTACTGCGAGCCCTGACCGGGAAAGATGTATGCGATTGAAGCCATCGTCAACCGTCAACCGTCAACCGTGACAAGCAAGAACTGATTTCACCCTATCACCATTTACGGTTTACCTGTCACGGCTTTTCTTACCAGCGCATCAAGACCGCGCCCCACGTCACGCCGCCGCCGAATGACGCCATCAGCACGAGGTCACCTTCGCTGATGCGCCCCGCTTCGATGCACTCGTCGAGCGCGATGGGGATCGAGGCGGACGAAGTGTTGCCGTGATAAGCGATGTTCGAATAAACGATTGACGGATCGACTTTCAGTTTCTCGGCGACCGAGTCTGTGATGCGCTGGTTCGCCTGATGCGGGATGAACAACTTCACGTCGTTCGCCGTGTAGCCCGCTTCTTCCAAGACCTCGCGCGAGACCTCTGCCATTGAGCGCACGGCAACTTTGAACAGTTCGTTGCCGCGCATCTTGTAGAAGTAGTCGCCCGCCGCGATTGACTCGGCGCTGTGCCCGATGCGCGTCCCGCCGCCGGGCGCGAAGAGCTGCTCGGCGTAGCGACCGTCGGAACGGATGCGCGTCGAGAGGATGCCGCGTTCGCCCTCGCCCGGCGCAAGCACTGCCGCGCCCGCGCCGTCGCCGAAGATGACGCACGTCGAACGATCCGTGTAATCAACGTAGCGCGTCAGGACTTCCGCGCCGATGACGAGCGCGTAGCGCGACTGCCCTCCGTGAATCATCTGGTTAGCGAGCGTGAGCCCGTAGAGGAAGCCGGAGCAGGCAGCGGCTATGTCGAAGGCGGCGGCTTTGTGCGCGCCGAGTTCGGTCTGGACGATGCAGCCGGTCGAAGGCAGGATTTGATCGGGCGTGACGGTGGCGCAGATGAGCAGATCGATCTCTGCCGGGTCGATCTTCGCACGCTCGATAGCCTCGCGCGCGGCACGGACGGCGAAGAGCGACGTGTACTCGCCCTCTGCGGCTTTGTGTCGCTGCTTGATGCCGACGCGCTTGGTGATCCACTCGTCCGAAGTCTCGACCAGCCGTTCGAGATCGGCGTTGGTCAAGATGCCTTCGGGGTATGAGCGACCCGTGCCGATGATTCTGGCATTCTGCGCCATCACAAAACCTTTCTAAACGAGAGGGCAGAGGTTAGAGGCTAGAGATCATTCCGACTCGGGAAGTAGGCCGGGAGCTAACACCAAAACTTCTGACCTCTAACCTCTAACCTCTAGCCTCTTGCTTTCCAGTGCGTTCGTCTCGGTGACGCCGCGCTCGATGCGCTCGGTTGCGCCGTTGTCGGAAAATTCTTTCGCGTTGCGGACGAGGTTGCGTATGGCGCGTGCGTTTGAGCTGCCGTGCCCGATGACTGCGATGCGCCGCACACCCAGCAAGGGCGCGCCGCCATACTCTGAATAGTCCAGACGCTTCTTCAAACGCTGAAACGCCGGTCGCGCCAGCACCGCGCCCGCCTTCGAGATTGCGGTCGCGCTCAACTCGCGACGAATGAGCGAGAGCACGGCGTCTTGCAAGCCTTCCGAGAGCTTGAGCATGACGTTGCCGGTGAAGCCGTCCGTCACAATCACGTCAACCGTGCCGGAGAACACGTCGCGCCCCTCGACGTTGCCGACGAAATTTAGGCTTGAGAGATCGCGCAGGAGCGGGAACGCTTCCTTCGTCAACTCGTTCCCCTTCGCCTCTTCTTCGCCGATGCTCATCATGCCAACCGAAGGTCTCGTCGTGCCGAGCACGGCTCGCGCGTAGGCGTCGCCCATGATAGCAAACTGCGCGAGGTGCTGCGGCTTGCAGTCTGAGTTCGCGCCGACGTCCAAGATGAGCGTCGGGCGACCGGACTTGGTCGGCACGAGAGCGGCGAGCGCGGGGCGATCAACGCCCGGCAACATGCCGAGCACCATCTTAGCCGTCGCCATCGCCGCGCCCGTGTTGCCGGCAGAGACGAAGCCGTCGGCTAAACCTTCGGCGACGAGGCGCGCGCCCACGCGCAGCGAGCTTTTCTTCTTGCGCCGCACGGAGGTTGCCACCGGCTCATTCATTCCGATGACCTCCGCCGCCTCGACGAACTCGATCCCGCGAGAGCCGTCGCCGCGCCAGCCGCAGCGTCGCAACTCCGGCACGACACGCTCTGCCTGCCCGACGAGTATGACGCTGACGCCGAAGTCGCGCGCGGCTGCCAGAGCCCCGTCGATCTCCGGGTGCGGCGCGCGATCCGAGCCCATCGCATCGACGACGATCTTGCCCGTCAGTTGGCGTCCTTGCTTCATCTACACGCGCGCGCTCACAGAGGGATCGCGCGCCTGCCAGCTTGCCGGCTTAGGCTTCCGTTTGCACGCGGACGACTTCGCGACCCTTGTAGTGTCCGCACTTCGGGCAGACGCGATGCGGCAGTCGCGGCTCTTGACAGTTCTCGCACAGGATGGTCTGCGGCGCGCGCAGCGCGTCGTGCGCGCGGCGTTTGCCGGTTCTGGCTTTTGAATGACGACGTTTTGGATTAGGCATGAAGACTCCTTAAGCGTGACGGGTAAACCGTGACAGGTGACAGGTAAGAAAAGACGCTCTGAAACTACTTGTCACCTGTCACGGTTTACGGTTTACGGTTTTTCAGTTCCGCTAGCGCTGACCAGCGCGGATC
>JAVXVR010000160.1:0-2789 GCA_032230165.1 Acidobacteriota bacterium
CGAGGCTGCCGATATCGCTTTCGAGTCCGAGCGCGCGTGCGCCGTCGGCTATCGCCATGCGAAGCACGCGACTCGCGGGTAGAGTGTCCGCACCGTGAACGACCTTTTGCAGGAGCGCGGCTGTACGCATCTCCGTGAACATGTCGAGGCGGTTGTTGCACGCTGCGCCGTCCGCGCCGAGCGAGACGGAGATGCCGCGCTCCAGCATATCTTTCACCGGCGCGATGCCGGAGCCGAGCTTCAAATTCGACGAAGGGCAATGCAGGACGTGCGCCCCCGTGCGCGCGAGCAGTTGCAGCTCGTCTTCATTCAGGTGGACGCAATGCGCGAGCGCGATGTGCGGCGCGGCGAGACCGAGTGAGGCGAGGTACTCGACGTTACGCATCCCCGTCTCCTGCCTCACCAACTCGATCTCGGTCAGATTCTCCGAAGCGTGCGTGTGGACGATCACGCCGCGCTCTCGTGCGAGCTGCGCGACGCGTTCGAGCAGCTCGCGCGTGCAACTGAGGGCGAAGCGCGGCGCGAAGCAGCAGCGCACGCGACCCTGCGCGCGACCGTGCCACTCTTCGATGAGTTTGAGAGACTCGCTGATCGAGCTTTCGGTCTCTTCGAGCAGCGCGGCGGGTACGTCCGAGCCTGCGTCCATCATGCACTTGCCGACGGTCGCGCGAAATCCTGTCTCCTCGACGACGCGCAACGCTTCAGCCGTGTGATGGACTGTCTCCATCGTCAGCGCGCAGGTCGTGCCGCCTTTGATCAACTCGGCGACGGCGAGGCGCGCCGAGGCGCGCACTGATGCGGGCGTGTGCGCCGCCTCGAAGAGCCAGATGCGACGCTTGAGCCAATCTATGAGCGGGAGATCGTCAGCCGCGCCGCGAAAGAGCGTCTGGCAGAGGTGGACGTGCGTCTGCACGAAGCCGGGCAGCACGGCGCAGTCGCGCGCATCGATCACCTCGTCTGCGGTCACGCCGGTTTCGCCGACCGATGCGATCCGCCCGTCGCGTATGAGCAGGTCGCCCGCGACGATGGAGTCGCTTGCGTCAACCGTGACGAGAGTTCCGCCTTTAATGAGAATGGAGCCGTTCATCTACGGTGCTGTTTCAATTGTTTCAGGGCGCGCGGAATTATGCCGTCCGGCTGTCCGGCTGTAAAGAAACAAAAGTAGAGCCGCCCGCGAGGAGCTTTGCCGGTGCAAAGTCTTTCGCGGGCGGCTCTGGTTCTTGCGTCAGGCTATATATTACTTCTTGGCGGACGCCTTCTCAGCCTTCTCCTCGACTTCAACGGCGGCGATGGGTGTTTCCTCGACGACGGCGAGACCGAGTTTGATGCGCACGTCGTTGCCGATGCGCTGGAGGAGCGCAGGGTTCTCTTTGAGAGTCACCTTCGAGTTCTCGCGCCCCTGACCCAGGCGCTCGCCCTTGTAGGAGAACCACGCGCCCGACTTCTCGACGACGTTGTTCGTCACGGCGAGGTCGAGCAGGTCGCCCTCGCGCGAGATGCCCTCGCCGTACATGATGTCGAACTCGACCTCGCGGAACGGCGGCGCGACCTTATTCTTCACCACCTTGACCTTCGTGCGGTTGCCAACCATCCGGTCGCCGTCCTTGATCGCGCCGATGCGGCGGATGTCGAGACGAAGCGACGAGTAGAACTTGAGCGCGCGCCCGCCGCTCGTCGTCTCTGGCGAGCCAAACATGACGCCGATCTTCTCGCGAATCTGGTTGATGAAGATGAGCGTGGTGTTCGACGTTGAGACGATGGCGGTGAGCTTCCTGAGCGCCTGCGACATGAGACGCGCCTGCAAGCCCGGAAGACTGTCGCCCATCTCGCCGTCCAGTTCCGCGCGCGGGACGAGCGCCGCGACCGAGTCGATGACGATCACGTCCACGCCGTTCGAGCGCACGAGCGCCTCGCAAATCTCCAGTGCCTGCTCGCCCGAGTCGGGCTGCGAGATGAGGAGATCGTCGATCTTGACGCCGAGTTTACCGGCGTACTCGGCGTCCATCGCGTGCTCGGCGTCGATATAAGCGGCGATGCCGCCCACCTTCTGCGCCTCTGCCACGATGTGCAGCGCGAGCGTCGTCTTGCCCGAAGACTCGGGACCGTAAATCTCCACGACCCTCCCGCGCGGGACACCGCCGATGCCGATTGCCGCGTCGAGCGAAAGTGAAGTTGTCGAGATCGCTTGCACGTCGGCGACTTCACGCTCACCGAGGCGCATGATCGATCCCTTGCCGAATTTCTTTTCGATGTTGAGCAGAGCGGCTTCAACTGCCTTGCCGCGATCCGCGCCTTGTCTGCTGTCAGCCATTGTGCCTATCACTCTTTCTTCGTCCTCTCTTCCTGCGAATTAAGTTTGTGCCCCTTCTGAAAGACGAGAAGGAGTATAGCACAAACGGCGCAAGAATGGAACGCTGTTTCACACCTGCAACAAAAATATTTTTACGCGAAATGCGTGAGGCTCGACCCGCGCCCTGCCCCGCCTGCGGGCGGTGAAGCGAGAAAGCGACGGGCAGAGCGGCGTAAGGATACGACAGAGGACGGCGTCAAGTCGAGCGCGAATCCACGTCGGATTTCGCACAGAGCAATGCGCGGCGACGGGCTAGTCTCTGGCGACTGTCTCATCGGTCGGATGAGAGATTAGAAGCTGAATCTGACGCGCAGTAGAAGCTGCCGGTTGCCGCTGGCGCTGCCGCCGGGTCCGAAGATGAAGAGGGACGACGGAGAGGTTGATTTGAGAAAGAAGGGCGACGCCATGTTGCCCACGGGATTCCCTGCGTTCGTGTGGT
>JAVXVR010000174.1:0-4619 GCA_032230165.1 Acidobacteriota bacterium
TGTTGGCGAGCAGGAGCTGACTCTCCGGCGTCTCGACGGTGAAGTCCTTAGTGACCGTCTTATACCGCGCCACCATCAGCTCGCGTTCTTTGTCGTAGGCGAATTTGAGGAAGCTATAGACCGAAGCCTCTTCCTTCGCCTTGGTGTTGCCCTGCGCGATCTGTACCAGACGCTTTACGGCATCGTCGGAGTTAGTCTTAAGCTCAGCGCCGGCGATTGCAAGATTGAGGTAGGCGAGCGCTTCGTCTTTGCTGCTGAAGCCCAGCCAGTTGGTTTTACCCTCCAAATTGAGCGGCTCTTTGCCGCTCTCAAGCAAGGCAATCGCCCTCTGCGCGGCGGCGGCAACCTCGTCTGCACTGACGGTCGGTGTTTTGACTGCGAAGCCTTTTTGATAACTCCCCCAAGCGCTCAGCAAGGCGACCGCCGCGTCGTTCGGATCGGCGGAGAGAATCTGCGCGCCCAAGCTGTTGACCTTCGCCACGTCGCCTTTGTCGTAAGCATTGAAGAAGTCGATGCGGCGCTGCGCGCTGTCGTAGAGCGTCGCGAACTTCTTGACCGAGGCGGTGTAGTTGTCGGCGCAGCTCCCGTACTTGTCGAGGTACTGCTTGGCGGTCTCGTAAGCTTTCGGCTGATCGGTCTTCTTCAGATTGTAATACGTCGTGTAGAGTTCGCCCTTGGCGGGCTCGTCGCAGAGTGCAACGGGCGAGGCGGCAGGGTCTTGCGCGAACGCCGGGAGCGCAAAGGCGGTAGCGAGCGCAGCCAGCATCAAAATTCGGCTCAGGGTTTTCATCGGTTCTTAACTCCTCCGAAGCAATCGTCGTCAGAATATTGTCGATCCGTTGCGGGGGCGCGCCTCTCGCGTCGCCAGCGTCGCGACTCATTTCAGATGCGCGCCCGGAGTCGGCAGTTGCCGAGCAGCGTCGAGCGGCTCGTGAGACCAAATCACGGCGCGGGAGAATGACATCTTAAAGGTTACGGGGAACAGAAGCATCACCACGGGGATGCGCCGTGCATACTGCAATAACCCGCGAAGGCGTGTCAAGCGTGTCGCTGCACCGACGGGGGCTGTGGCTTCCCACACCGCGCGCCGCCTCCCGCTAAGCCATGAACAGACAGAGCCCCAGACGCACCCGCGCCGCGCCCCAGTGTCTTTGACACCGTGGCGCGGCGCGCGGTTCCTTACAATCAGTCACGAGTTGATCACGGGTTCTTTGTCACGCGACGCGGTCGCCCGTCCACAGATGTCGGCTGCTCGCCTGAGGCGGGCGGCGGCGTCTTCGTCGCGGGCTTGACAGTCATCGGCGAAGTAAGCGCAGGGTGCGACTGCTGCTGCTGCGGCACGGGCATGATCACCTGTTTGACGTTCGAGCCCGAACTGTTGGCGGCATTGGCATCCGACTTGGAGGCGTCGGGCGCGGGAGCCTTGGTCGGGTCTGAAGCCGCCTCTTCGTCGTCGTCCGTGTCGGCGATCTTCGACGGATCGATCTTCGGCTTGGGCGCGAGGATGTCAGGCGACAGCGCGAACGGAGCATTGCCGTGTTTGCCGAAGCGGTAGTTGAGCGTGCGGTAAATCTGTCCGGCGATTGCCGCCGGGACGTGGCTGTGCGCGTCCGTGCCGCGACCGACGACCGCAATCGCCAACTGCGGGTCTTCGACCGGCGCGTAAGAAGTAAATAGCCCGACCCAGACGCCGCCCGCGCCGATGCACGTGCCGGTCTTGCCCGCGATGGTCTCCGACGGATCGTAAGCCTTGTGACCCGAACCGTAATTGACCGATCCGATCATACCGGGCAGCATACGGCGCAGACTCTCCTGCGGGATGTTCAGCTGCCGACGAACTTCCGGCTTGAACTTCAAATCCTCTTCGGGCGTGCGCGGCAGGTGCGGCACGAGCAGCGTCCCGCCGTTGGCGAAGACTGAGGCGAGCGTGGCGAGCTGCACGGGCGTCACTTCGATGTCGTCGCCGTGCGAACTCATCCTAAGCATCCCCACGTCGTTCTTGAAGAGCGGCAGGCGACCCGGAAACTCTCCGGCGTGGTTGATCCCGCTTCGCTCGCCCAAGCCCAGTTGCCGCGCGTAAGACGACATGCGGTCGAAGCCGACCTTCTGCCCGACCTGCTGGAAGTAGCCGTTGATCGAGTAGGCGAGCGCGTCCGTCAAATTCATGCGGCTGTTGTAAGCGGCGTTCTCCGCCACGGGGTCTATGACACCCTCGGCGACGCCGGCGAGCCCGCTCACCAGCTTGATCGTCGAGCACGGCTTGAAGCCCGTGCGCACACCCCACTGCTGGTTGACGATGGCATAGACGCGACCCGTCTTCGGGTTCATCACGACGACCGAGCCCGCGTGGTTGCCGAGCGCGTTCAGAGCGACACGGCGCACCTCCGGGTCTTCGCCGGTCGGATCGTCCTTTGCAATGTTCGCCGCGACCTCGTCGCGCAGAGCCTGATCCTGTGCGCGCTGCCGCGCAATCGCCGCGAGCCGCGCCAGCTCCGCCCGGCGCGCAGCCTCCCGACGCCTTCGCTCCTCAGCCGCGATCCGTGCCAGCTCGCGTCGCGATAGTTTCCCGCCACGACCGCGCACGCTCGCGCGCTCATCGCGCAGGCGCGCGCGTCGCTCGGCGCGCGTCTCACGTGCGGAAGATTTCCCTCCGCGCGCGACTCGCTCCCGACCTCTCGCGGCGCGAGAGCCGCGCTCAGCGCGTGCCGATCTCGTCTGTCTAGCTGGTGTGGCTTTCTTGCCGCGCGATTTGGCGGCGGCGGCGCTGCCGAATGCGCTTAGGAGAAAGAGCGCGAGGAGGAAGGGGAAGGGGGAATGGGGTGTTCGGGTCATGTAGAAATCCTCTCACGGTAAAACTTTCGAGAGACCGCGCTGGCGAGGTAATAAGTCCGGCGCGGCGGCAATTGTTGGATGCGGAAATGGTCGAAGATGTCGCCGCCGCAGGACGCGGGGCGCAGAGTGAAAGACTCTTCCTTTGGAAAACGTGCTTTCGCAAGTCGTTCTTCCAAAATTCCCTTACGTTTGAATTTCTTTCCTTCGATCCGTTGTTCGCAGGCGGGAGAGACAAGCCCCCAATGTCTCCGGGGGGATTGCGTTGGAGACCTTGCGAATATAACATCTGACCTCGAAGAGGGCAACACCCTAAATTTCGTAGCACTTAACTTATAGCGTCTTTCGTTCAACTTGAACTAAGCGTTGTCGCGAAACCGTTCAGGCAATGAGCGTGATCCGTCTTCTCAACACCTTTCGCGTGCGCCTGCTGCTCGTGCTGGCGCTGCTTCTGATCGCCACACTTCTCGTGCAGTTCTATCTGAATCTGCGCGAGGAGCGGCGCGTTGCGTTCATCATCGCCAAGCAGGAGCAGGCGCTCGCCGCCAGCGTCGCCCTCGCGCTCGAAAGCCTCCCGCGCAAAGACAAGTACCTCGTGGACATAGACAAGGAGCATAAGGTTGCGCTGCGCGAAGACCACAAAAGCGTGATCAACGTCCTTATCGTTAACGAAGACGGGCGCGTTGACGACAGCCTCGATCCCGCCTACAAACCGAAGACGCTTGACGACGGCACGGCTCATTACTCTTCGATCTCCGAAGCGCATCTGCCGAAAAGGATCGTTGACACCGGACAGGCGACCGAAGACATCCGGCGATTTCTTCCCTCTTCAACCTCGACAGAGCGTATCCCGGTCGCGGGCGAGCCGCGCTCCTTCATCATCCCGATCAGGACGGACAAGGGCGTCAACTACATCATCGTCGTGCTCGGGATGCAACGGGACATGCCGGGCAGTGCCACCCGTTGGCAGACGGTCAGTCGGCTGTTGCCAACCCTCTCCGTCATGCTCATCGCCATCGCCGTCTCGACGTTCCTCGTGTGGCGATTCACAGAGCCCATACAGGAACTCTCAGCCGCCGCGCGTCGCGTCGCCGCCGGAGACTTCCGCTTCCGCGTCCCTTCAGCCGCGCGCAGCGACGAGATGGGCGAACTCTCGCGCGTCTTCAACGAGATGCTCGCCGGGTTGGGACGCCTGCGCGATGTCGAGAGTCGTCTGCATCAGGCGGAACGCTCGGCGGTTGTCGGTCGCCTCGCCTCAGCCATCGCGCACGAGATCAGAAACCCGCTCAACTACATCAACCTCTCGCTCGATCACCTGCGCACCTCGCTTGCACCCAACGATCCGCAGAAGCGCGCCATCGTCGAGAAGCTGACCGATCAACTCAAGACCGAAGTGCAGCGCATCAACACGCGCATCACTGAGTTCCTGAGCTACTCGCGCCCCGCCGATCTGAAGATGCGCCGCCTGGACTTGCGCGAGACTATCGCGGACGCGCTGCGGATCGTTGAAGGGCAGGCGGCGGAGGGCAATATAGAGACGCGCATCGAAGCGGAGACTGGTGTGCCGCGCGTCGAGGGCGACGGGGAATCTTTACGTTCGCTCTTCACAAACCTTATCATCAACGGCGTACAGGCAATCGAAGGGCGCGGCGACGGCGGCGGACGCTTGACGGTCAGGCTCTCCGCCAAAGACGCGCGGCACGTACGCGTCGATATCGCGGACACGGGCGTCGGCATTCCCGCGGAGAACATCTCGCAGCTCTTCGAGCCATACTTTTCGACGAAGGAGA
>JAVXVR010000248.1:0-2851 GCA_032230165.1 Acidobacteriota bacterium
TCCGGCGGCAAGGAACTCGCGCTCGAACTCGAAGAGAAGGGCTACGACTGGATCAAAGACGAGGCGAACGACTCTCAACAGTCGGCGGTCACGGTGTGATCTCCGAGACTAAAGCTAACGGTTGATATAGCGACTACTGAATACTTGTTATGATGGCACAGGCGACACAGGAAAAAAGTTTTTACCGCGAAGCTTGGGAGGCGTCGCAGCAGCGTGCCTCAAAGGAATTGCCCGCGTGGGCAGCGCGTCTGCGAGAGGGCGCACTCGACGCCTTCGAGCGGCTGGGTTTCCCGACGACCGGCGAAGAGGACTGGAAATACACGAGCGTCGCGCCAATCGCGCGCGCGAATTTCGTCCCGACTTCCGGCGCGACCACCGCGCAGCATTTAGACGGTGAAGAAGGCGCGAAATTCCTCTATCCGGAATCTGAGCGAAGCCGTCTCGTCTTCATCAACGGCATCTTCAACGCGGAGCTTTCGTCGCTCGATGCACTCCCAACGGGCGTCGTTGTATCGAGTTTGCGTGATGCGCTACGCGGCGAGCACGAAAGCATCTTACGCGCTCGGCTCGCTCGCGCGGCGGACTTTAGCTCCGACGGCTTTACTGCGCTCAACGCCGCTTTCCTCGGCGAGGGCGCGTTCGTCTATTTGCCTCCGGGCGCGCACTTGGACGCGCCGCTGCAACTGCTTTTCGTCGCGGTCGAGTCGGGCGAGCCGTTCATGGTCAACCCGCGCGTTGTCATCATTGCTGAAAGAGAGAGTTCCGCGACGGTCATTGAGAGCTACGAGGCGGCGGACGAAGCGGTTTATTTCACAAACGCGTTGGTCGAAGTCTTCGTCGGCGAGCGGGCACGCGTCGCGCACTTCAAAGTACAGCGCGAGTCGGAGCAAGCCTTCCACGTTGCGACGACCAACGCGGAGTTGGCGCAAGCCGGGGTTTACGATCTGACGACGATCACACTCGGCGCGCGGCTCTCTCGTCACGGCATCAGCGTCCGCATGGCACACGAGGGCGCGGAGTGTTGGGTTGACGGTCTCTACCTTGTCGGCGCGGGTCAACACGCCGACACGCACTCCGCAATTGATCACGCCGCGCCACGCTGCACCAGCCACCAGATTTACAAAGGCATCCTCGACGGTGATGCGCGCGCCGTCTTCAACGGTAAGGTCTATGTCCGCCCCGGCGCGCAACAGACGGACGCGCAGCAGACGAACAAAAATCTATTGCTCTCAAGCGAGGCGCGCGTGGATACGAAGCCGCAGCTTGAGATTTTCGCCGACGACGTGAAGTGCGCGCATGGCGCAACCGTCGGGCAGCTCGACGAGGAGGAGTTGTTCTATCTCAAGAGTCGCGGTCTGCACGATGAGCTGGCGCGCAACCTTTTGACTTACGGGTTCGCAGAAGAACTCGTCGGCAAGATCAAGATCGATTCCATCAAGCGACAGCTCGACGAGGCGATCCTCAACCGGCTGCACGCGCGGCTCGAAATATGAAGGTTGAAGAGATGATTGCGACACAGAAATCAACGACGGAAGAGAGCCTCCAAAGCGGGACGCAGACTCAAGACGACCCGCAAGCGTTCGACGTTGAGCGCGTGCGCGAGGATTTCCCGGTCTTGCGTCAGACGGTCAATGGCAAGCCGCTCGTCTATCTGGACAACTCCGCTTCGTCGCAAGTTCCGCAGGTCGTCATTGATCGCGGGAGCAAGTACCTGCGCGAGGAACACTCGAACATCCATCGCGGCGTGCATTACCTGAGCCAGCGCGCGACGACGGCGTTTGAGGGCGCGCGCGAGAAGGTGCGACGCTTCATCAACGCGCGGGAGACGCGCGAGTGCATCTTCGTGCGCGGCTGCACCGAGGGCATCAACCTCGTGATGCACGGCTATGGACGCAAATTCGTCTCCGAAGGCGATGAGATTATCGTCTCCGCGATGGAGCACCACGCGAACATCGTCCCGTGGCAGATGCTTTGCGAGGAGAAGGGCGCGCGGCTTCGCGTCATCCCGATGAACGATGCGGGCGAGTTGCTGCTCGATGACTACGAAGCCCTCTTGAACGAGCGCACCAAACTCGTCGCCGTGATGCACGTCTCAAACGCGCTCGGCACGATCAATCCCATCAAAGAGATCATCGCGCGCGCACACAAACAGGGCGTCCCCGTTTTGATCGACGGCGCGCAGGCTGCGCCGCACCTCAAGATCGACGTGCAGGATTTGGACGCGGACTTCTACATCATCTCCGGTCACAAGATGTTCGCGCCCACGGGCAGCGGCGTCGTCTATGGCAAAGCCGCGCTCTTAGAGAGCATGAACCCCTTCCTCGGCGGCGGCGATATGATCCGCACCGTCACCTTCGAGAAGACGACCTACGCGGGTCTGCCCAATAAATTAGAAGCTGGCACGCCTGCCATCGCCTCGCAGATCGGATTAGGCGCGGCGATTGATTACTTGAACAGTCTCGACCGCGAAGGCGCGCACGCGCACGAGCAGGAGCTACTGCGCCACGCCACCGAGCGACTTCAGTCAATCGAGGGCGTGCGCATCATCGGCACGGCGCGTGAGAAGGTGTGCGTCGTCTCTTTCGTCATCGAGGGCGTCCACCCGCACGACGTGGGCACGATCCTCGATCAAGAGGGTATCGCCATTCGTGCCGGACACCATTGCGCGCAGCCCGTCATGCAGCGCTTCAAAATCCCTGCCACCGCCCGCGCCTCCTTCGCCTTCTACAACACGAAGGAAGAGGTTGATCGCTTAGCGGGCGCGGTCGAAAAGTGCATTGAAGTTTTCAGCTGAACAAGAAAGTTGTGATGAGGGATGCACTTCTCAAATTGTTATTGCTCTGCGCGGTGA
>JAVXVR010000304.1:0-2500 GCA_032230165.1 Acidobacteriota bacterium
ACCGCGTCGTGCTCTTCGATCAGTTTCAGCCTGCGCGTGAAAATTTCTGGAAGCTGCTCTACCTCTACTACGCGCTGAGACCCCAGCCGGGCGTGCGGCTCACGGCGCTGAGCCCCGGCGACGCTGAGCCACATCAAGTGGACATCATCGCCAAGATGAAAGAGCGCAGGCGGATCGATCTCAGCAACTACATAGACTATATGAACGCCGTCCGCGAGGGTGAGGACGCCGAGCGCGACCGCACGCACGGTCACCGCTTCGCCGATGTCGGCGATGAGCTTCTGATCTGGAAGATGCCCGCCTTCAACCTCGTGCCGGACGAAGTTGACGCGGCGATGGACAAGGCTGCCAAGTTCAAGTCCCTGATCGTCGATCTGCGTGGCAACGGCGGTGGCTACGAGCTGACGCTGCTCCGTCTGCTCGGCAATTTCTTCGACCGCGACCTGTCAGTGGGCGAGACGCAGACGCGCAAGGACTCGAAGCCGCTCGTCGCCAAGGCGCGCGGCGGGAAGGTTTTCCAGGGCAAGGTCGTCATCCTCGTTGACGCCGAGTCGGCTTCGTCCGCTGAAATCTTCGCGCGCGCGATGCAGTTGCAGAAGCGCGGCACGGTCATCGGCGACCGCAGCGCCGGCGCAGTGATGCGCGCGCGTGAATACTCGCACGCCGTCGGCATCGATACGGTGACGTTCTACGCCGCGCAGATCACAGACGCCGACCTGAAGATGGCTGATGGCAAGAGCCTTGAGCGCGCGGGCGTCGTGCCCGATGAGATTCGACTCCCGACCGGAGCCGATCTCGCAGCCAAGCGCGATCCGGTGCTCGCCTACGCCGCATCGCTCGTCGGCGTCAAGCTCGACCCCGTGAAGGCTGGCGCGCTGTTTCCCGAAATGAAAAAGTAGCTCCGAAAACCAAATCTCGAATCAGACGGGCTGCGCCTGCTCGACCGGCGGCGGCGCGGCGCTGGCTGGGGCGATGGTGGCGGGCTGACGGCGCGAGCGGAGCTTGACGCGACCGGGGCTGATCTGTCCCTGCTCGCAGGCTTCGACGAGGGCGGCGACGACCGTCGCGTCGTAGCGCGTGCCGACGAAAGTCTTGATGCGCGCGAGAGCTTCGTCGAGGCTCATCGCCTTCTGATAGGGGCGGTCGGTCGTCATCGCGTCGAAGGTGTCGGCGACCGAGACGATGCGCGCCTGCATGGGAATGTCTTCGCCCTTCAAGCCCTGCGGGTAGCCCTGCCCGTTGATCATCTCGTGGTGCATGTACATGCCGGGCAGGAAGTCGCGCATGGCGGGAATCTGCGACATGATCTTGAAGCCCTTTTGCGGATGCCCCTTCATGATCTCGTACTCGTCGCTCGTGAGCGGCGCGGGCTTCTTCAAGATGCTGTCGTCAATACTGATCTTGCCCACGTCGTGGAGGATCGCGCTGATGCGCAGCGTCTCGATCTCGTCTTCGGGCAAGTCTAAACGCTCAGCGATGGCGATGGAGAAGCGCGACACGCGCTCGGAGTGACCGCGCGTGTAAGGGTCTTTGCCGTCAATGGCGGCGGCGAGCGCCTTGACCGTGCCGAGGAACAGCTCGCGGTTTTCGGCGGCGGCGCGGCGCAGGTCTTCAATGTAGTGTTCGAGCTGATCGGTCATCGAGTTGAACGAGTTGCCCAACTCGCCCAGCTCGGTGCGACTACGCACGTGGATGCGCTGTGAGAAGTTGCCGGAGGCAATGCGCCCGGCGGCTTCCGCCAGATCGCTGACGGGCTGCGTGAGCTGCTTGGCGAAGAGGAAACCCGCGAGCAGCGCGAAGGTGGCGGCGAGCAGACTGATGGCGAGCGTCCACTTCCGCATGTCCGAGACGGAGCGCAGCGCGGCTTGCTCGTTCTGGATGGCGATGACGCCGAGCCGCGCGTCGTCGTCGAGTTCGGCGGTGGCGTAAGCTCCGAGCATCTCGATGCGCTGCCCGTCGCGCTCGACGGTGAAGGGGGCGAGCGCGGACTGAACTTGTCGCCCCGTGTCTATCCAATCCTGCACGACTTTGAGATCGGTCATCGAGCGTTCGGCATAGGCGACGCGCGCGTCCGGGTGCGCCACGGCGCGACCCTGCGAATCAACGACGAAGATGACAGGTCTGCCCTGCTCCAACAGCTCGCGCTCGCTCTGCGTCGTCGGCTGACCGACCGTCTTGAAAACTTCCTGGAACGAGATGACCGCGACGACCGCCGCGACGACTTCCTCACCCCCCGCGCCGCCCATCACGGGCGCGGCGACCGTTAAGCTCATCTCCTGACTTGAGCGAATCAAGTGTGGTCGCGTGACGACGATCCCGCGCCCGCTCATGCGCGCGAGCACTTCGCCGACGCGCTCGTTTAATTCGTCGCGACCGATCACGTCCGTCTTGTAGGCGAGATGCGGCACGCCGCCCACAGGCAGGATCGAGAGCGCGATGATGTTCGGGTCTTCCACGACGGCGCGCTGGAGTCGCGCGTCCGACGCGCCCTCGTTCAAGA
>JAVXVR010000351.1:0-2689 GCA_032230165.1 Acidobacteriota bacterium
TGCCGCCGCTCGATGAGCTTCGCCAAGCCGAAGTCGAGAATCTTCGCGTAGCCGTCGCGGCTGAGCATCAGGTTTTCGGGTTTCAAGTCGCGATGGATGATGCCGTGCTCGTGCGCCTTGGCTAAGCCTTCGGCGACCTGTATCGCAATCTCCAAAGCTTCTTTGACGGACAACGACCCGGCGGCGATCTTCTGTCGCAGTGTCTCGCCCTGCACGTACTCCATGACCATGTAGGGCTTGCCGTCGGCTTCGCCGATCTCATAGACGGTGAGGATGTGCGGGTGATTGAGGGCGGAGGCGGCGCGCGCTTCCAACAGGAAACGTCGGCGGCGATCCGCTTGCGCCACCGCTTCCGGCGTCAACACTTTGAGCGCGACCACGCGATTGAGCTTCTCGTCGTGCGCCTTATAGACCGCGCCCATGCCGCCCGTGCCGAGCGGTTCGATGATGCGGTAGTGCGCGAGAAATGTGCCTTCAGCGATCATGTCATCGCTCAAACGAGTTTCACCGTGCATGTAGAATAGACGAAAAGAGAGGATGCTTAGTTGCGAGCAAACGCCCACGCGGAAGGACGCGGCAAGTATCTACACCATCCTTTTCAATTCACGCGCCAGCGCTTTCAGTTTATACGCAAACCGGTGATGGCTTTTCAACTCAATCGCGAGTTTTTTCTGTCCCGGCAAAAGTTTTTCGCTCGACGCGCGAACCCGGAGCAGGTCTTGCCGCTTAGGTTGTCGCCCGCCACAACTCACTGAGCTTGCTGAATGAATGCTCATTCAGTATGATTGTCGCCTCACGCGAGGGTTATCTTCAGGAAAGGTGCACTTGCCCCTATGCTTCGCATCGAAAAGGCAGCGGTCTTAGGCGCGGGCACGATGGGCGCGCAGATCGCCGCGCACCTGGCGAACGCCGGCGTGCCGACGCTTTTGCTCGACATCCCGCCGCGCGAGCTGACGCCGGAAGAGGCGGCGAAAGGTTTGGCGCTCGACGCGCGCGAGGTGAGAGATCGCATCGCGCGGGGTGGGCTTGAAGCGGCGAAGAGGGCTAGACCTGCGGCGTTCATGTCTGCTGACGCCGTGCGACTCGTCTCAACGGGGAACTTCGACGACGATCTCGCGAAGTTGAAGGACTGCGATCTCATTATCGAAGCGGTCGTCGAAAATTTAGACATCAAGCGCAAGCTCTTCGCGCGCGTCGAACAGTTCCGCCGCCCCGGCTCGGTCGTTGCGACGAACACGAGCGGCATCCCCGTCCGGCAGATCGCCGAAGGATTTTCGGAAGACTTCCGCGCGCACTTCCTCGGCGCGCACTTCTTCAACCCGCCGCGCTACCTGCACCTCTGCGAATTGATCCCGACTGAATGGACGAAGCCGGAAGTCGCCTGCTCAATCTTTGGTTTCCTCGATCAAAACTTAGGCAAGGGCGTCGTCGTCGCTAAAGACAGACCGAACTTCATCGCCAACCGGATCGGCACATACGGCGCGCTCACGACGATCAAGACGATGCTCGAAGACGGCTACACCGTCGAAGAGGTTGACAAGATGACGGGTCAGGCGGTCGGACGCGCAAAGAGCGCCACCTTCCGCACGTTCGATATTGTCGGCTTGGACGTGCTCATGCACGTCACACGAAATCTCTACGACGCGCTGCCGGAAGACGAAGAACGCGAAACGTTCGTCGCGCCGGAGTTCCTCAACGAGATGATCGGGCGCGGGCTTCTTGGCGCGAAGACGGGCGGCGGCTTCTACCGCAAGCAAAAAGGCGAGGGCGAGAAGCAGGAAATCTGGACGCTTGATCACGCTTCGCTCGAATACCGCCCGCCGCAGAAGGCGAAACTTCCGGCGTTGGATGTGGCGAAGAACATCGAAGATGTGGGCGAGCGCATCAAGTCGCTCGTCTGGGGCAAGGATCGCGTCGGACAATTTTTGTGGAAGACCGTCGGTCAAACCTTGCGCTACGCCGCGAACCGCATCCCTGAGATCACGAACAACGTGTTGGACGTTGATCGCGCGATGCGTTGGGGCTTCAACTGGGAACTCGGAGTCTTCGAGACGTGGGACGCCATCGGCGTCGAAAAGAGCGTCGCACGGATGCGCGAGGAAGGCGCAACTATCCCCGCGAACGTCGAGCGGATGTTGGAGGCGGGCGCGCAGAGTTTTTACAAGATCGAGGCGGGGCAGCGTTTCTATTTCGACTTCGACGCGCTCGACTATAAGCCCGTCAACGACCCGCCGGGCGCGATCATCTTGAAGTCGGTTAAGGAACGCACAAGCGTCGTCAAGCGAAATTCGGGCGCGTCTTTAATAGACATCGGCGACGGTGTGGCGTGTTTAGAGTTCCACTCGAAGATGAACGCCATCGGCGGCGACACGATCCAGATGATCAAGCAGTCGCTCGCCGAAGTTGAGAAAAATTTCCTCGGGCTCGTCGTCGGCAATCAGGGCGCGAACTTCTGCGTCGGCGCGAACCTGATGCTCGTGCTACTCGAAGCGCAGGACGAGAACTGGGAAGACTTAGACCTCGTCGCGCGCGCCTTTCAAGACGCGACGATGAGTCTGCGCTATTCGGCGAAGCCGGTGGTCGTCGCGCCGTTCAATCTCGCGCTTGGCGGCGGTTGCGAGATGCTGCTGCACGCCGACCGCGTGCGCGCTCACGCCGAAACTTATACGGGGCTCGTCGAGGTTGGCGT
>JAVXVR010000454.1:0-2734 GCA_032230165.1 Acidobacteriota bacterium
CTCTGCGCCTCGCGCAGCGTCTCCGCCGAGATGGGGACGGTCAGGTTGAGGCGGCACTGCTTGCAGTAAGTCCAGCCCTCGCGCACGGGCGCGCGGCAGTAGGGGCACAGCGTTTTTTCGGAAGTCCGACTCGACAACTCTGAGACGCTCCTCGAACATTTCAATAAACCGCCGCGACGTACGGCGGAAGATCAGACGGAGATCAACTCAAGCGATCAGGTGAGCCATGGCTCACCATTCGTGTCCTCACTTACGCGGCGCGGGCTTGTCGCCATAACCGAGCAGCCTTCGGATGTCGCCTTCGTTCTGCACGATGAACTCAGCGAGCCAGCGGGTCGCCGTGTGGAGCTGCGCGCGTTCGCCGACGACGGAGATGACAAGACCGTTTTTAACTTTCCTGCCCGACGAGTCCCAGCGCACGGCGGCGAAGATGATGCGCGAAGTGCTCGGCGCGTCCTTATCGGCTTGCAGCGTGCCGGTCTTGGCATAGAGCTTGGCGTCAGGCATCCGGCGCAGCACGTCGAGCGCGCCGCCCTGTTTCAAATCATCCGTCGCCGTGCCCGACGCGACGACCGCTTCGAGTCCCACGCGTACGCGCGCGGCGATTTCCGGGAACGGCTTACGCGCTTCGAGCGTGACGACCGGCGCGTCCGTCTTAATGATGTGCGCGACGACCGGCTCGCCCATGACGCACGTAGCAAAGGCTGCGGCGAGATCGACATTCGCCCAGAGGTTTGTGCCGCCGCCGAGCAGGAGGCTGACGAAGTCGCGTGGTCGCCTGATCGTGTCAAGGTCGAAGTTGACGTGCGCGGGCGAGATCGCTTTGAAGCGATCGGTTGGCTGAGCGCGACCCTGTGGTCGCTCGCGGTCGCTGAGATCATCATGTTCGTCCTTCGTCCAGAACGAGAGGCGGCACGCGTGGTCAGCGCTTTCGACACTGATGCCGAACATGGTCTGTAACTTTTGCGCCAGCGGCGTCGAGGCAAGGTTCGTGAGCGCGAAGGGGTGCGCGGGCGAGAAGGTGATTGACGGCGGGAACTGCGGCACGCGACGCCACGGCTCGCTCGCGCCCATCGCCTCCTTCTCGGACGAAGACGCGCCTCCATCGGCAACAATGCCCCCCTCGCGTTCGGCGAGTCCGAGGAAGCCGAGTCGGACTTGGTAGCGATTGTCTGAAGCGGCGAGAGAAGTTTTGAAGTCAACCCAATCATTACGCGGCGTGACGTTCCAGCCGTGGTCTTCGCCATTTTCGGCGGGAGGGACGATGCGGATGCCGAAGACTTCGTCCTCGGGATTGTCCGTGCCGCGCACCCGGAGTTGCCGATCGAGGTTGGGATGGACGGCGAGGGCGGCGGACGCCCAGAGCGGCTTGGTCGAAGAGCCGACGACGATGTTGCTGTCGAAGTTGCGGTCGCCGCCGTAGCGCACTTCGAGCGAGCGCGGGGCGCGCTCTTCGATCCAGCGCGCAGGCGGTAGCCACTCGCCGCGCTCTTCCGACTTGCGCCAGAGTCGCCCCGGCGTCATGCGGGGCCAGCCGCCGAGCGCGAGCACCTCGCCCGTCGGCAGGCTGAGCACGCTGACGGCGACGCGCGGCGGGAAGAGCGCGGCGGGCTTCGGCAGCTCCCGGTTTGCCGCAAGCTGCTCCTGGAAGAGCGCGCGCACTTTAACGGCGGCAAACTTGTGCGCCGCCTCTTGCAGCGCGCGATCAAGCGAGAGCGTGCCAAAGCGGCGCGCGCCGTCGTTCTTCCACTCGGCGTCGAGTGCGTCGGCGAGCGTGCCGACCCACGGCAGCGCGACGTAAGGATCGTAAGTCTTAACCCAGTCGCCCATCACCCATGCGCCGCCGACGATCTGACGCTGCCCGTCGCGGAAGGTCGCACGCGGGCAGTCTTGTTGGCGCAGGCTCGTGTGGAAGCTGACCTGCGTGTTGAAGTCTGGATTCGCTTCGGCGCGATACTCGACGCCCGCCGATGGGTTCTGCGGATCAATCCAGTTAGAAGTAGGGACGAGGCGGAAGAGACTCACGTGCCCGCGCGAGTGAGTCGTCGGCGTGTTGCGTCGCACTTTGTCCATCAGGCGATCATACTCATCTACGTTGTGAACGGCGGCGAGGTCGCCCTTGAAGTCGGAGAGCCCAGCCTCCTGCGCCTTCTCTTCGAGCGGCAGCGCATTGAAGCGCGCGCGCTCTTCCTCGATGAAATCGCTCTCCTTGATGTTAAGCGTGGCGTCTTTGAACTCAATGGTCTGTCGCTGCTGATCGACGATGATGCGACCTTCCGCGATCATCTGGTTGACGATTCGTAACGTCTCCGACCAGTCCACCGGCTCGTCCAGTTTTTTGTCGCGCGCGAGGAGCAAGCCACGGTGGGCGACGCTCAACCAGAGCAACAGGGGCATGGCGATGAGGAGCGCGAGCGCGAGCGCGTAGGCTCGCAGAGGCTCGCGGTCAGGCGTGCCGTGGGGGCTATCGGTCGAGATGAGCGAGACGACTTCTTCTGTGTACTCCCCTTGCTCATCGCGCCTGCCGCCGAAACGGCTGAAGAGGGCGAGCACGGCGAGCGTAAAGAAGATCGTCCAGCGCGGGAGGTCTGTGTTCGAATTGACGCTCAGGAGCGGCAGGTTGCGACCCGTGAACGGAAACGCGCTCAAATTCATCCCGGCGTGCAAGAGCGCCTCGATGAGGAACGCGCTGGCGACGAGCGTGGCGAGAGCCGTGCCGTAGTCGAAGCGCGCC
>JAVXVR010000549.1:0-5038 GCA_032230165.1 Acidobacteriota bacterium
GAGTTGGAGGAGGAGCTCGGATGAGCGGGCCTGATTTTCGAGAGCTGATCGGCGACGAGGGATCGACGGAGGAGCTGGAGCAGCTTCGCCGCGCTCACGACATGTTGGTCGCTGCGGGCCCGCCCCCGGAGCTGTCCCCCGCGATGGCAGAGGCGCCCGGTGCGCCGGGCGGCCGGTCCGCGTTCCTGCCGCGCAGGCGCAAGGAGGCGGCGTTCGTGCTCGCGGCGGCGGTCGCCGCAGGCGACTTCGCGGGCTTCTTCGCGACTTTGCGTTGTGCGTTGGTGCTCATTGCGGAAGTCGCCAGCAGACAGACGGCGAGCGAGAGTGAAATGATGTGTCGCATGACTATTGCTGCCCCCCTTTCGCGGCATCATTGCCCTTCTTGGTCGAGACGGTGACGATGGTGCGGTTCGAGTCCTTCAAATAGCGCGCGGCGATGTCGCGTATGTCCTGCGGCGTGACGGTGTCGGCGAGCGCGAACAGCTTGTTCATCGTCTCCGGCGTGCGCCTGAGCGCGATGTAGGGCGCGAGTGCGTCGGCGATTGCCTCGGAGCTGTTCATCGCCATGGCGAAGCCATAGCGGAAGCGCGAGCGTGTGTCGTCGAGCTTCTGGCGCGTGACGAGTTCGGTCGTGTAGCGCTTGACCTCGGCGAGAATCTGTTCGCGCACATAGGGCACGTCCGCCTCGTTCTTGACGCGGGTGAAGACGGTGAAGAGTTCCGGGTCCATTCTGTCGCTCGCGTTCGCGCTGATGAAGTCAACTTTCTGTTCTTTGAGAACAAGCCGCTGGTAGATGTCGGAGTTCTCGCCAAACGCGATTGTCGAGAGCAGGTCGAGCGCGATCTTGTCCTTCGACTCATCGGAGTAGGCGGGCGCGCGGAAGGCGACGGCGAGATAGGGAAGCGTCGGGCTCTGCCAATCTATGTGCGCCTCGCGCGGCGCGTCCTGTTCGGGTTCCTTCGGGATGTCCGGCTTGTAGTTGCCGCGCTGCCAGTCGCCGAAGTTCTTTCGGACGAGAGCGAGCGCGCGCTCGCGCGTCACGTCGCCGACAATGGTGACGGTCGCGTATTCGGGTCGATAGTAGCGGCTGAAGAACTCGCGGCTGTAGTCGTACTGGTTGGGGAAGTCCTCGATGTCTTTGATGTAGCCCATCGTGGTGTGCGCGTAGGTGTGCGTCTTGAACGCAGTCTCGCGCAGCACCTCGAAGAGCTTCGACGTGGGGTTCGCGCTGTTCTTGTTGTACTCGCCAAGCACGGCGAGCGCCTCGGTCTTAAACTCGGCGGGCGCGTACTGGAGCGACTTGAAGCGGTCGCCTTCAAGTTCCATCACCTTGTCGAGGTCATCCTTCGAGAAGACCTCGTGGAAGACCGTGCGGTCGTCGGTCGTGTAGGCGTTCGACGAAGCCCCGGCGCGCTTCAGAATCTCGTCGCGCTGCGCGGGAGTAAAATTCTTGCTGCCCCGAAACATCAAGTGCTCGAAGAAATGCGCGTAGCCGCTCTTGCCCGGCTCGACCTCATTGCGCGAGCCCGTGCTGACGACGATGTAGAGTGCGACGAGGTTGGGCTGATCGGTCGGCACGGTGACGAGCCGCAAGCCGTTCGGCAGATCGTCAATCGTATAGTGGTAAGGGAAAATCTTGCGCGCCTGCGGCGACGACGGCGCGGACTTCTTCGCCGCGCGCCCGCCCGGCTTCTGCGCCAGCGCGGCGAGAGGCAGGCACAACAGGAGCGAAACGAGGATCAAACTTTTCATTTCGGCTACCCCCGAAAACGGTTTTTGGATTGTGCGGAAGACGCTGGGATTATACACGAGGCGCGACGGCGTCGGCGAACCACAGCCGACGCTTGATGAGGTACGCGCAGGCGGGCGCGAGCGCCAGGATGAGCGCGCCCCACAGCGGCGACCAGCGGTCGAGACGGGCGTTGAGCGTGCGGGGATACGCTCCCCCGTCAGTGAACCAGATGAAGAGCATGACGGCGGCGCAAGCTGTGAGACTGACGAGCATCCCCAAGACGTGCGGGAACGACGACTGGCGCGAGAATCGCTCCGCACGCCGACGCGCCCGCAACAGGCTGCGGAGCGATAGGACTGACAAGACGAGCACGAGTACGAGCGCCAGCACGGCGGCGACGAGAAAGGCGATGAGACCGTCGAGATTGAGTTGGATGTCGCTCAGCGTTTTGTCCCCTCCGTCGCTGGCGTGATGCGACGTGGTGAAGTTACCTGACGGCTGTGGCTTGCGCCTCGCGCTCGT
The DNA here is from genome assembly GCA_032230165.1 of Acidobacteriota bacterium. GTDB lineage: Bacteria > Acidobacteriota > Blastocatellia > Pyrinomonadales > Pyrinomonadaceae > JAIVGV01. The sequence goes on from JAVXVR010000549.1 coordinate 2,255, forward strand.
TGATTAAGACTTTGCCGTGATCGACGGTGACAGAATCATTCTGTTTGAGCCGCCCGTAGGACGTGCCGTTGACGACGAGTTCCTCGTCGCGGATGAGGATGTCGGCGTCGCGGCAGGGCGTGAAGCGGTAGGTCGCGCGACCGTCGGCTGACGAAGCTTCAACCTTCTGCGGCGCGGGAACGCTCGTGCGGTAGCAGTCCGTCACCGCGACCGTGTGACTCCCGACCTGCGCCTCGACGCGACCGAGCAGCACGTTGTTAGATCGGCTGCACGCGGGCAAAAGCGTCGCCGCGCAGAGGCACGCGAGAAAGGCTGTTCGTGATTTCATCTCTTGAAACTCCCTGACGCGATAGCCACACGGCAACAAACCGTTTGCGATGTTACTCAGATCGAATTGTGATCATCAATGAATCCGCGTCCATTTGCAAACGGTGAATTGAGCGCGCGTCCGAAGTCGCGCCCGCAATCTTCCGCCCGTGTCCTACTCCCTGAACAAGGCAGCTCTCAGGCGCAGGAGGTTGCGCGCGCCGTCGAAGACTTCGCGCCAGCCCATCTTGCTCTCGCCGCGTGCGCGGTTGACGAAACAGATCGGCACTTCGCGGACGCTGAAGGATGGTTGCCGCGCCGCCCAGTAGAGCGTCTCGACGAGGAACGAGTAGCCGGTCGAGCTGACGCGCTCCCACGGGACGACTTCCAGAACTTCCCTGCGGTAGAGACGAAAGCCCGAAGTGCAGTCGCGCACGGGCAGCTTAAAGAGCGTGCGGACGAAACGATTCGCCGACGCGCTTAAGATTTTGCGATGCATCTCCCAGTTCTCGATGCGCCCGTCCGCGACGTAGCGCGAGCCTATGACGAGTTGCACGGAATCGAACGCCTCGATGAGCGCGGGGATGCTCGCGGGGTCGTGCGAGAAATCGCAGTCCAGCGTCAAGACCGCGTCCGCGCCCGCCGCGACGGCGTGGCGGAAGCCCGCGAGGTAGGCAGTGCCCAAGCCCCGCTCGCCCGCGCGACGTATGACGTGAACCTGCGGGCGCTCGCGAGCCGACTCTTCGGCGATCTCGCCCGTGCCGTCGGGCGAGGCGTCGTCAACCACGACGATGTTGAGATCGAGGCGCAGAGAGATGATCGCGTCGAGCAGACGCGCCAGATTCTCAGCCTCGTTGTATGTCGGCAGCACCACCCAGATTCGTAGCCCGTCGCGCCCTTCGCCGTTCATAAATTTTTCACTCGCCCGCCTCGCGGAAAAGGTAGATGCTCCCGCCGATCAAGGCTTCGGGCGTGCGGCGTCGGTATGCGTCGAAGAAGTTGTACATCTCCGCCTCGCTGAGCGCGCGACCGGGCGGAGGCGTGAGCGGCACGGGCGAGCCGTTGAGAAAACTCGCGCCGACGGCGACGTAGCGCGTCGGCGGCATCTGCGCGTCGGTGAAGATGAGCACGTTCCAGAAATCTATGCCGTAGTACTGCGGCGTGAAGTGTCCGCCTAAGAGCGCGCCACGCACGCGCGTCTCGCCGCGCGCCTTCAGGTAATCGGCGAGCCCGCGTATGTCGTCGCCCCACTCGACGTTCGAGTCAGAGAGGAGTTGCCAGTGTGGGCGAGCAGCCGCGAGTTGATTCATGTAAGGGATGTAATCGGGGTAAGCGTGCGTGGCTTCGACGACGCACCAACCTAACAGCACAATCGTCGCCGCGAGTCCGGCACGTCGCGTGCGCGCGGAACTCATCAGCCGGTCGAGCAGCGCGCCCGACAGGATGAACAGGAACGTGTAAGCGGGAAGGTAGTAGCGGACGCCGATGTTAATCCGACTTGTCATGACGAACGCCGTGTAGATGATGAAGGGAACGAGCAGCCAGATAAACTTTCGGTCGCGCGTTCGGAGAAACTCGCGACAGCCCCACGCGAGCGAGGCGAGCGAGAGTAGCAGGAAGGGGAGCGTCGTCTTGAGCGCGAAGGCGACGGGGAAGTAGTACCACCAGCCCGTGCGGCGATACATGCCGAGGAGCGAGGCGGGGTGTCCCTCGCCGTTGTGATGAATCTGCCAGAAGACGCCCATCACGAAATCCGTCGGCACGACATGCGAGAGCGCGCGCACTGCGCGCGTCACTATTCCGGCGTGCGCGGGAAACGATATAGTCACCCAGCGCACGTCTGAGTCCGTGAGCGCGCGGCTGTGGAATGCGTATGCGGCGTGGATGAGCAAGAGACACGCAAACGCGACGAGGCACGCGTCGGCGGCGACACTCACGCGTCGTCGCCCGTCGCGCGGCGCGCGCCACAGTAGCGCGACGAACACCATCGCAAGGATGGGCGCTGCCAGCAGCATCGAGAACTTGGCGATGATGGCGATCCCTGCGGCGAGTCCCAGCATAAGCGCACGCTTCCGGGATGGCGCTCGCGCGTAAACGTAGAGCACATAGAAGAGCAGCAGGTAGCCGAACGTCGCGGGGATGTCTGTCTGCACGATGCGCCCGTGCGCGAGCACGGTTGGCTCAAGACTGAAGAGCGCGACCGCGAGCACGGCGGCGCGTGCGCCGAACAAGTCGCGTGCGAAGACGAAGACGAGGACGCCGAGCGCGACGGTGAGCGCGATCATCGGCACGCGCGCCCAGAAGGAAATACGCTCGAAGGCGGCGCGGTTGTCCTCCCAGAAATGAACCGTGAAGAGCCAGTACTGCTCCGGCGTCGGCGTGCGCGCATCCCGCTTGAGGTGTAGGAAGAGGAGGGGAAAGCCCGCCAGCGCTTTCGCGAGCGGCGGATGCTCGCTAACGAGCCGGAAGTCGCTCGTG
>JAVXVR010000507.1:0-6150 GCA_032230165.1 Acidobacteriota bacterium
CTTCGCGCTCCAGAGAGTCGTACTTCTCCGCGACCGCCGCGCGTTCCTCTTCGAGCGCGCGGCGCAGCGCTTCGGCTTCTTCCGACTCGCGCTTGATGCGCCGCAGGTATTCGCTCGCGGCGCGCGACGATTCATCCACGCGCGATGCGGCGGCGCGAATGATGTCGCGGGGGAAACCGAAGCGCTCGGCGATCTCAAGCCCTGATGAAGAACCCGCCAGCCCGACGAGCAGACGATAAGTTGGCTGCAAAGTCTTCTCGTCAAACTCGACGCTCGCGTTCGTCACGCCTTCATCGCTCGCGGCATACTGCTTCAAGCCGCTGTAGTGCGTCGTCGCGATGACGTGCGCGCCGCATGCGCGTCGAAAATGATCGACAACGGCGACGCCCAGAGCCGAGCCCTCTTCCGGGTCTGTGCCCGTGCCGACTTCATCAAGTAAGACGAGCGCGGGCTGCTCGCACAGCTCGATCATGTGGCTGATGTTGCGCACGTGCGCGGTGAAGGTCGAGAGATGCGCAGCGAGCGACTGTCGGTCGCCTATGTCTGCGAGCACCGAAGCGTAGAGCGGCACAGTCGCCGCGCGCGCAGGCGTGTGCAGACCGGAGAGAGCCATCAGCGCGACGAGACCGGCGGTCTTCAAGACGACGGTTTTGCCGCCCGCGTTCGCGCCGGAGATGATCATGATGGGTCGCTCCGCGTCGAGCCGCAGAGAGACGGGCACGACCGCGCCGCCTTCCGCGCGCAGAGTCTCTTCGAGCAAGGGGTGTCGCGCTTCGTCGAGTTCGAGCGCGCCGCCTTCCATGACTTCTGGCTCGACGCAGTCGAACGCGAGCGCCATCGCCGCTTTCGCGCCGACGAAGTCGAGTTCGGCGACCGCTTCGCTCGCGCGCTCGATGGCGGGCAGCTCGCGCCGCATCTCGTCGGTGAGCGTCGCAAGTATGCGCGTGATCTCTCTTGCTTCGGTCTCGCGCAAAGCTTGCAGCTCATTGTTTGAGTCGATGGTCTCAAGAGGCTCGACGAAGACCGTCATCCCCGAAGACGAAGAGCCGTGTGCGACGCCCGCCACGCGCCCGCGATGATCTGCGCGCACGGGGATGACGAAGCGGTCGTTGCGGATCGTGACAAGCTCATCCTGAATCGCTTCCTCGGCGCGCCGCATCAACACTTCGAGCGAGCGCGTGATCGAGGAGCGCAGGCGATTGATGTCGTGGCGTATGCGCGCCAGCTCTGGACTCGCGCGGTCGTCCAACTCGCCGCCCGGCAAAATTTTTGAGGTGACGCGCGCGGCGAGAGAGTACAACTCGCGCGGCAATTCGGCGACCATCTCCCACAGCACGGGCGCAGCCTCGCGCTCCGACTGGACGGCGGCGCGCGCTTCGCCAACCTGATCGCACAGACGCGCCAGCTCCAGAAGCGCGAGCGGTTCAAGCACCGCGCCTTCGATCTTCAAACGCGCGATGGCGTCGGAGGGGTCTTCCAACTCCGAGAAAGACCAGCGTGCGCCGCGCCTGCGCAACTCAAGGCACTCGGAGACAGATCGTAGCGCGCGGCGCACCGCTTCGAGCGTGCCGAGCGGCGTGAGCGCGTCGGCGCGTGCGCGCCCCATCGCGGTCTGCGCCCCGCGCCGCACGAGCGCGCGCAAACCGCCGTATTCGAGCACCCCGAATGCTTGTTCGTTCATAACCAAAAGCCGTCAATCGTGAATCGCAAATCGTGAATCGCCGTCTGGCGGCGCTTGCGCGTGTGACCAGCCTGCTCAGTCAAGCTCTTTGACGAGCTTGGCGGTGTCCTCGCCGTAGCCGAGACGTTCGTAGAATTTCAGCGCACGCGAGTTTCGCATGAAGACGTTGAGCGTGAGCAAATGGTAGCCTCGCACGCGCGCCCACTCTTCGCACGCGAGCATGAGCGCGCGCCCCGCCCCGCAGCGTTCGCCCCTTGGCGCGACGACGAGGGCGGAGACGTGACCGTGCTCTTCGCGCGTGAAGTAGTCAACATGGGTGACGACGTGAATAAATCCGAGCGGCTGGGAGTCGCCGTCTTCCGCGACGAAGATCGCTTCGTTGTGTTTCGGCGTCGCGAGCGTGTCGGCGATCACACTTTGCTCCGCGGAGGTCATCAACGCAGCGTCGCGCCACGGCGGCGGACCAAACTCGGCGAGGCGCGGGACGAGCGCGAGAATAAACGCGCGGTCGCCCGTGCGCGCGGGGCGGACGCGCACGCCGGGGGCTGCGTCTGTCGTCTGCGTCTGGCTCATGCGGTCTTTCGCGCGCGACTTCGCGCGGGCTCGTTAAGTGTCGTCTGCCGGAATTGACCGGGGCATCTTAACACCCGCGAGCGCGCGCCCGCACGCGCACTAAGAGCGCGCGATCAGGAGCGCTTGCGGCGACGATCCATGCCCTGCATGGCGGCGTCGAAGAGGCGTGCGGGGTCGAGCAGGGTGACGTTGAGCCCACGATGTGCGAACGTGCCGAGCGTGGGCGACTGAGCGTCGGGAGGCGGAGTGAGATTTGCGCGCGCGACCTCGATCAAGCCTTCCGCGCCATCGCAGACGAGCGCGAGTTGTTCGTCGCCTCTGAGCGCGATGAAGAGGCGCGGGGCGTCGCGGTCGGTCGCGGTCGCGTCGGTTGCGTCAGTCGCCCCTGCCGCGCCCGACGACTCGTGTGCGGCGATGACGCGCAGCGGGTCGAGCACGGTGCGGACGCGACCGCGCAGGCTGACGACGCCGCAGACAGCCGTGGGCGCGTGCGGCAAAGGCGTCGCCGTGAGCCCTTCGGCGGTGGCTTCGACCTCTTCGCCATAGACGGCGAAGAGCCGCCCGCCCGCGCGCATAACGAACAGCGCGCGCGCCCCTCGCGTATTGTCGATCTCGTATTCGGTCATGAAACAGCGCGGTTCTAACACGGCATCCGAGAGGGTGTCAACGCGCGTCCAATTTACGTCGTGAGCCGCGCACGTACAGACCCGGTGGGCGCATACCGACTCTGCGCGTCGCGCGTGGTAAACTCATTCGCTCTCCTCTGTGCCGAACGCGCGTCGAAGCGATGTGGCGCGCACACGTTCGGGCAATCTCCCGCCAGCGCACGCCGCGTATATCAAAGCCTGCGGGGTTGGTCTGGAAGTTGATATGAAATTTATGTCGAGCAAACGTCTGTTGGTGATCGCGTGCGCCGCACTGCTCGCGGCGGGCGCGTGGGCAAACGGCGCGCGCGCGCGGGTTGTGGGGGAAGGTGACGACGAGATGGGCATGCAGTCGAACGGGCGCGTGCGCGCGCCAGAACTCGCGGGGGGCAAGGGCTGGCTCAACACAGACAAGCCGCTCTCGATTGCGGGGCTGCGCGGCAAGGTGGTGCTGCTGGATTTTTGGACTTACGGCTGCGTCAACTGTATGCACATCATCCCCGATCTCAAGCGGCTCGAAGCCAAGTACGCGAATCAACTCGTCGTCATCGGCGTGCATTCCGCTAAGTTCCAGAACGAGAAGGAGACAGAGAACATCCGCCGGATCGTCTTGCGCTACGAGCTGGAACATCCGGTCGTCAACGACGCAGACTTCGCGATCTGGCAGGCTTATGCCGTGCACGCGTGGCCCACGCAGGTCTTGATCGATCCGGCGGGATACATCGTCGGCAAGGCAGAGGGCGAAGGGAACTACGAGGCGCTCGATCGTGAGATCGGCAGTCTCGTCGCGGACTTTCGCAAGCGCGGCGCACTCAACGAGCAGCCGCTCAAGCTCGCCTTAGAGAGCGCGAAGACGGGCGATCTGCCGCTCGCGTTCCCCGGTAAAGTTCTGGCGGACGCAAAAGCTGATCGACTCTTCATCGCCGACTCGAACCACAACCGCATCGTCATCACACGGCTCGACGGCACACTCTTAACGACCATCGGCACGGGCGCGGCTGGCGCGGCGGACGGCGCGTTCGAACGCGCGACCTTCCATCGCCCGCAGGGACTCGCGCTCGACGCGGGCAAGGATGGCACGGACGACGTGCTCTACGTCGCCGACACGGAGAACCATCTGATCCGCAAAGTCGATCTCAAGGCGCGCGCGGTTTCGACAGTCGCGGGGACGGGTCAGCAGTCGCGTACCTACCCCGGCGAGGAGGGCGCGAACGCCGCCCCGGCGCGCACGACCGCGCTCAACTCGCCGTGGGACTTGCAGCTCATCGGTCGCCGCCTCTACATCGCGATGGCGGGTCCACACCAAATCTGGCGGATGAATTTAACGACGAACCAACTCGCGCTCTTCGCCGGATCGGGTCGCGAGGCGCGCGCCGACGGCTCGCGACTGGAGTCCGCCTTCGCGCAGCCTTCCGGTTTGGCGACCGATGGCGCGACGCTCTACGTCGCCGACGCCGAGTCGAACGTCGTCCGCGCGATCAGTCTCGCGAAGTCCGCGTCGGCGCAGGCAGTGAGCGACGGGGACGATCCGGTGACACCGGTTGACGAGGAAGGTAACCCCGTCGAGGTTCCGCCGCAGGGCGAGATGCCGCCGCAGGGCGAGGACGAGACGAAGTCGGTCGCCCCGCCGGTTGTTGCCGCTACGCCCACTGCGGAGCCGCAGGTCGTGACGCTTGCGGGCGGCGACCTCTTCGAGTTCGGCGACGCGGATGGCACGGGCGACTCGGCTCGCCTGCAACACCCGCTCGGCGTCGCTTACGTCGAAGGCGTCGGCGTGTTCATCACGGACACGTACAACCACAAGATCAAACTGCTCGATCTGGCGACGCACGCCGTCCGCACGGTCGCGGGCACGGGCAAGCCCGGTCAGGAGGATGGAGACCATCCGTCGTTCTACGAGCCGGGCGGGTTGAGCGCGGCGAACGGCAAACTGTACGTCGCCGACACGGACAACCACGCCATCCGCGTCGTCGATCCCCTCACGGGGAAGACCTCCACACTCGTCATACGCGGCTTGCAGCCGCCGCAAACGAGGGCGGCGTCGGCTGAGTCGGTAAACGTCGCGACGGGCGCGCAAGAGATCGCGGTTGCCCCGCAAAGGCTCGCAACTTCAGGCGGCGTGCTCACGATCAACGTCGAGCTGCCCGCAGGCTATCATTTGAACGAAGCAGCTCCGCAACGTCTTCAAGTCTCGGTGGTGCGGGGCGCGCAGGCGCTCGCGCTCGAAGGTGGTCAGACGCTGACGCGCGCCGGGAGAGACGTGAAGCTCCCGTTCGGCGTGCCCCTGCGCGCGAAGGCGGCGGGCGCGGCGGAACTGCGCGCGCAGCTTACAGCCTACTACTGTCGCGAAGACAATACCGGCACGTGCCGCATCAAGACACTTGTCTGGCGTGTGCCCGTCGAAGTCTCAGCCGCCGCTTCCGCGCCGCGCGAGATCAAAGTTCAGGGAAAAATCGAATAAGAATTGCGGAATGCGGAATGCGGATTGCGGATTAGAAGACGGTTTCTTCAATCCGCAATCCGAAATCCGCATTCCACAATCCCGTCAGTGTGTTAGTTCTGATTCTATCGGGGCGTGGAGCTTGAGCGCATCGCTGTCTAAGACGGCGGTGGGCGTGTCGCTGTTGTGGAGATTCGAGTGGTTGATCTTCGTCTCGGCGGTGGCGCGCTTGGCGGGCGAGAGTGCGGTGGCGAGCACGATCACTGCTGCGCCGAGTAGTCGCTGGTGCTCGACGGTGTATTGGGTGAGCGAAGAGGAGTAGAGCGTGAGCGCGCCGTGCGCTTTCTCGTCGCGCGTGATAGGGAACGCCGCGAGCGTGAGATAGGAGGCGAAGCGCGGGGCGACATCGGGCGGGAAGTCGAGTTCCGGCTTGGCGTTGCAGAAGGGCTGCTGGTTGGCGAGCACCCAGCCGGTGACGCCGTCGTTATGGCGTATGCGGCGACCGCGCATCAACTCGGCGTGCGCGCCCACGGCATGTACGACGCGGTACTCGCCTTCGGTGGCTAAGAGCACGACGGCGCACGAGTCGAACGGGACTAACTCGTCGAGCGCGGCGACGAAAGTTGCGATGATCTTGTTCTCGTCCGGGCGCGCGCGCTCAAGCTTGCGCGCGAGCGCGTCGAGCGAGTTCAACTCGCGCTCGGAGAGTTTCACGCCCTCGCCCTGCGACTCTTCGGCGAGACCGGCGGCGGGCGCGACCTGCGAAGCGGCGGCGGAGAGCTGCTCGGCGGGCTCGATGCCGTAGGTCGGCA
>JAVXVR010000055.1:0-3806 GCA_032230165.1 Acidobacteriota bacterium
AGAAGACGAAGGACGATTTGAGCAGCGGTGAGTCCTATTACAAACAGGTCGTCGCCAGCGCGCACAACGACGTAGGGTTGCTGCGCGCCGAACAGCAAGACTTCCGTGGCGCTGTTGAACAGTTCACCGCAGCCGCCCATTGGAATCCAAAACTTGAGGGCATAGATTTCAACTGGGGGCTTGCCGCCTACAAAGCTGAACAGTTCAAGGACGCCATCCCGCCATTGGAGCGTGAGCTGCGCGCGCGCCCCGCGAACGTCCAAGCCAAACAGCTTCTCGGCATGAGCTACTTCGTGACGGAGAATTACACGCGCGCCTCGGAGTTGTTAGCGGAAGTCATCTCAGTTAATCCCGGCAACGTCGGACTCAACTACACGCTCGCCCTCTCGCTCATCAAGCAGGGCAGGGTGGAAGAGTCGAACCGTGTCATCCAACGGATGATCGACACGAGCGGCAACAGCCCGCAGCTCCACATCGTTCTGGGTCAGGCTTACTACGAGCAGGGCGACACGGCGAAGTCGCTCGAAGAGTTGCGCGCCGCGCTCTCGCTCGACGCGCGCACGCCGCTCGCTCACTACTACACTGGGCTCATCTACCTCAAAGACGGGAAGCTCGACGACGCCGCGCGCGAATTTGAAGCGGAGCTGGCGTTGAACCCCACGGACTTGCAGTCGAAGTATCATCTCGGCTTCGTACTGCTGGCGCGGCAAGATGCTGTGCGCGGAGTCCGCGTGATGCGCGAAGTCGTCGGCGTCAAGCCCGATTTCGCCGACGCGCGCTACGAGTTGGGTAAGGCGCTGCTCCAGCAGGGCAACGTCCGCGAGGCGCTCGAAAACCTCGAAGCGGCTGCACGGCTCGCGCCCGATAAGTCCTACGTCCATTACCAACTCGGTCGCGCGCTACTCGCCGCCGGGCGCAAGGCTGAGGGCGACAGCCAGCTCGAACTCTACAGGCAGTTGAAAGAGAAGGAGCGGGCGCAGCCGACGACCCCGTAAAAGTAAGAGGGAGCGAACTTGCCCACGAAGATAACTTTGCTCGCGGCGCTTCTCGTCGCGCAGCTTTCAAACATCATCTCAGCCGTCGCTGCGCCGCCTCCGTCAATCCAACTCACGGACATCACGGAGCGCGCGGGCATCACGTTCCGCCACGTCGCCTCGCCCGATAAGAAGTACATCGTCGAATCCATGAGCGGCGGCGTCGCGCTCGTCGATTATGATAACGACGGGCTCGTGGACATCTTCTTCGTCAACTCGCTGACGGTCGATCTCGTCAAGTCCGGCGGCAAGACACGCAGCGCGCTCTACCACAACAACGGCGACGGCACGTTCAAGGATGTGACCGACCGTGCGAATGTTAGCGACATCGGCTGGGGCATGGGCGCAGCCGTCGGCGACTACAACAACGACGGCTACGACGATCTCTACGTCACGTGTCTGGGCGCGAATCATCTGCTGAAGAACAACGGCGACGGCACGTTCGCGGACGTGACGGCGAAAGCGGGCGTCTCCGATCCGCGCTGGTCAACCGGCGCGGCGTTCGTTGATTACGACAACGACGGCAAGCTCGATCTGTTCGTCTCAAACTACGTTGACTTCGACATCAACCACCTGCCCGAGTTCGGCAAGGGGCGGTCGTGCCAGTACAAGGGCGTCGCCGTCCAGTGCGGTCCACGCGGACTGCCCGGCGCGGGCGACTCGCTCTACCACAACAACGGTGACGGCACGTTCACAGACGTTTCGAAGAAGGCAGGCGTCTCCGACCCCCAAGGCTTCTACGGGATGAGCGTCATCTGCTCCGACTTCGACGACGACGGGCTCGTGGACATCTACGTCGCCAACGATTCGACGCCGAATTTTCTCTACCACAACAACGGCGACGGCACGTTCAAAGAGATAGGGTTCGTCTCCGGCGCGGCGGTCAACGAGAACGGAAGCGAGCAGGGGAGCATGGGCGTCACCCTCGGCGACTACGATCACGACGGCAAACTCGATCTCTTCGTCACCAACTTCGCCGACGAGTACAACACGCTCTACCGCGCCGTCGGGCGCAACTCCTTCGCAGACGTTTCCTACAAGGCGAACGTCGCGGCGGTGAGCCTCCCTTACGTCGGCTGGGGCACGGAATTCTTCGACTACGACAACGACGGGTGGGCTGATCTGTTCGTCGCCAACGGTCACGTCTATCCGCAGCTCGAGAACTACCGCGAGCGCAAGTTCGTGCACCACAACAACCGCGATGGGACGTTCACTGAAGTGGCAGAACAACTCGGCGCGGCTCTCATGGAGAAGCGCGTGGGGCGCGGCGTCGCCATCGGCGACATAGACAACGACGGCGATCTCGACTTGGTCGTCGGCGATCTCGACGGAGCGCCGCAACTGCTGCGCAACGACGGCGGCAACGCGAACAACTCGGTTCTCGTTCATTGCGTCGGAGTGAAGAGCAATCGCGACGGCATCGGCGCGCGTGTTAAAGTGGTCTCCGGCGATCTTGTGCAGACGGGTGAAGTCGAGAGCGGGGGCAGCTACATCTCGCAGAGCGATCTCAGGCTGCACTTCGGGCTTGAGAAGCGCACGAAGATTGATCTGATAGAAGTCCGCTGGCCCAGCGGCACGGTTGACAAGATCACAGGCGCGGGTGTGAACAGGATTCTGACCGTCGAGGAAGGTCGCGGGCTCGTCGCACAGAAGGAATTCAAGAACGTGCCTCGCCGCTAACTCCTGAGCTGGTACGTCTCACTAATCAAATTTTCATGTTCGTTGCGCGACTAAGATTCACCGATCATCAACGGCGCGGACGGCGCGGGGCGTCTCGCCGCCTGCCGCGTCAAGTCTTCGCCCGCTCGCGGAAGCTCGCTTTTGCCGCGCCCGTTTGCTTGAGCGCGACGGTCACGCTCCTGCTCTTCCTCGCCACCACGCATGGGGTGAGGGCGCAGGAGAATAACAATGCGTGGCAGATCGAACGCGCCGCGGCGCTCATCAGCACTAATCGTATCAGTGAGGCGGAGCAGCAGTTAGATAGACTGTTGAAAAGTAGTCCCGATCACGCGCTCGCGCTCAACCTGCTCGGCACGGTTCGCGCCATGCAGGGGAGGCTCGACGAAGCCGAAGCACTCTTCGCGCACGCCCTGCGCGTTGATCGCGAGTTCGCGGGCGCGCACATGAATCTGGCTTACCTCTACCTGCTCAAAGGCGCGCCGGAGAAAACGGTCACGGAACTGAGGGAGGTGCACCGCATCGTCCCCGACGATGCCGACACCACCTACAAGCTCGCGCACCTTCTGTTTACACTCGGTCGCCTCGACGAGTGCATAGCCTTCGTCGAAGAGCTGCGACGGACGAGCCAGCCGACGCCCGCTCTGCTCAGTGTGCTTGGCGACGCCTACTTGAAGAAAGGCGAGATGGGACGTGCGGAAGAGAGTTACAGGCTCGTGCTCGGCGCGCAAGATACGAACGCCGATGCGCTGCTCGGCATGGCGCTCGTCTCGCAGTCTAAGAGCGACGCGCAGTCCGCGTCCGCTTATCTTTCACGCGCGCGCTCTCTCGTCGCCGGCTCGCCGGAGATGCTCTACCGTTACGCCGTCGCCGCGTTGAAGTCGCAACTCTTCGACGACGCCCGGTCGGCGCTCGAAAAGGCTGTGCAGCTCAAGCCGGACGAGCCTGCTTATCTTGTCGCTCTCGGCGCGGTCTGGCTCAAGAAGCCCGACCTGTTCGAGTCGGAGCGCGTGTTCCGTCGCGCGCTCGAACTCCAGCCCGGCAACCCGCAGGCGCAGATGTACCTCGGCTACATTCTGCTCAAGCAGAAGAAGT
>JAVXVR010000070.1:0-4955 GCA_032230165.1 Acidobacteriota bacterium
CGGTCGCCCAGTCTGTGTCGTCGAAGATCGTGAAGGCGAACTTGCGCCCGCCGGGCCATGTGACTTGCGCGCCGTTCGAGACCATCACGCGACACTCTCCCGGCACTTCGACACGGACGCTAACAGCGACTCCCACTGTGGCATGACGAGCGCCCAGTCGAACTGCTCCGCCTTCCTGCGCCCCGCGCTTGAGAGCCGCTCGGCGAGCGCCGCGTCGGTGAGCAGACGACGGACTGCCGCCGCCATCGCTGCGGCGTCTGCGGGCGGGACAAGCAGTGCATCACGTTCGTCGTCGAGCAGGCGCGGCACGCCGCCGACGTTCGTACTGACGACGCACAGCCCCGAAGCCAGAGCTTCAAGCACGCTCACGGGCGCGTTGTCCACGTTCGTCGTGTTCAAAAAGATGTCGCCGCGACTGAGCCACGCGGGCACGTCGCGCTTGCGGATGCCGCCCGCGAAACTGATCCGATCCGCGACGCCGAGCGCGGCTGCCGTCTCGCGCGTGCGCTGGAAACTCCCATCGCCCTTGTCGCGCCCGACCATCGTGAGCCGAACTTCGGGGAAATCTTTCGCGAGCAGCGCGACGACCTTCGGCGCGAGCGTCGGGTTGTAGATTTCATGGAACGAGCGCAGCCACACGAGGCGCGGCTGAACTGCTTGCCGCACGCGCATCTCGTAAGCAGCGAGGTTGACGGGGTTCGGCAGCAGTTGCAGCGCGTCGTGGAAGGGTCGCATCTCTTCAAGCAAATAGTCAGAAGGCGCGGCGACCGCCGCAGCTCGCGCGAGGCACGCACGCACGCGACGCGCCCGCCGCGCGGAGAACTCTGGAAGCGCGCCGCCGCGCAGCACCAGCACGAAGGGACGACCGAGCGCCTTCAAGACGAGCGACAACGCCTCGCCGATGAGAAACGCGCGACCGCTGTAGAGATCAACGACCGCTACGTCGTATCGAGCGCGGTGCGCGAGTGCGGTCGCGAGCATGTGCGCGCCGCGCAAGAGTCCGTTGCGGTGGTGCGACGCGGTGACGAGTTCGTAGCCGCGCACCTGCAAACGCTCCGCTAAATCTTCGACGACGGAGCGGCTGCCGCCCGACGACGACAAAAAGTTCGCGGCGATAAAGACGCGCGGCGACTCTGTGTGCGCCGCATCCGTCGCCGCATCTGTCGTTTCGTTAAAGTGTCTCGCTACCATGACAAATGGTGCTCGCGCAGCCACAGCTCCAACGCGAGGACGATGAAGACGCGCTGGTAGAGTCCTTCGCGGCTGATCGTCGTCGTCGTGCCGCCGTTGCCCTGTCGCGCCTGCGCGAGTTGCTTCAACCAAAATTCGATCAAGTTCGTGTCGAGTATGTCGCGCACGCGCGCGTCGTGTGAGAGCAGCACATCCCTGAGCGCGGTGTGAAACTCCGGCGAGAGCATCCGGTCGAGCGGGATGCCGAAGCCGTGCTTGGGGTGCGCAGCGACTTGCGGCGGCAGCCACTGTCGCGCGAGCGCGCGAAGCACCAACTTGCCTTCGCGCCCGTCGGTCTTGAGCGCGTGCGGAAGTTGCAGACCGAGTTCGACCACATCCTCATCGAGCAAGGGCACGCGCGCCTCTACGCCGCAGAGCATCGTCATCATATCCACCTTGCGCAGCATGTCGGACGGCAGAGAGACGGCGAACAGGTTCTCCGTCATGCGCCGCGACAACTCTTCCACGTCGGACGCGCCCGGCGGACGAAAGCCGTCGAAGCAGCGATAGACGCTTTCGAGTTCGGCGCGCGCATCGTCGCGCACAAGCTCTCGCTTCTGCTCTTCCGCGAGATAGTTCGACAGCCCGGCGATCAACACGGACGAGTCGGCTGCGCCAGCGCGCGCGAGTCGCACGGCTTTACTAAGTTGCCTGCCGAGATCGCGCGTCACTCCCGTCAGACGCTCGCCCGCGTTCTCTGTAACTTCCGATAACCAGCCGGGCAGCTTCATCAGTTGCACGAGCCGGTTGGCACGCGGGAAGCGACCATAGCCGCCGAACACTTCGTCGCCGCCGTCGCCTGAGAGCGCGCAGACGATGCCGCGCTCGCGGATGGCTCTTGCGACCCGGTACATCGGGATGAGGCTCGTGTCGGCGAAGGGCTGATCGAAGTGGCGGAAGAGTTTGAAGACCGCATCTGGCGTGAGCGAGCCTTCGAGGTCGATGGTTTGATGCGACGTGCCGCAATGCTCAGAGACGGCGCGCGCCATCAATGTTTCGTCATAGCCCGCGTCGGGGAAGCGCACATTGAAGGTTGTGAGCTTCTGCGACGCGGTGCGTGCGTGCGCGGCGACGACGAGCGAAGAATCTATGCCGCCGGAGAGCAACGCCGCGACGGGCACATCAGCGACTGACTGCCGCGAGACTGCCGCGAGCAACGCCGAAGCTGTCTCTTCGACCCGCGCACTGATATCTCGCTCGCTCCGTGTGTCGCGCGTCGGGCACGCGGTCGTCTTGTGATACTGCGCGGCGCGCTCGCCGCCCGCGTCCGCGACGAGCGTCGCGCCTACGGGCAGCGCGCGGACGCCCACAAAGGCGGTCGCGGGTTCGGGGACGTAACCCAAGCCGAGGAAGTCGTAGCAGACTTGTCGATCAATGCGCGGCTCGAAGCCTTCGAGCGCGAGGATCGCTTTGATCTCGCTGGCGAAGACCAACTGCCCGCGATGCGTCGCGTAGTAGAGTGGCTTGATGCCGAAGCGATCTCTGGCGAGAAGCAATTTGCGGCGCGCGCGATCATAGACGGCGAAGGCAAACATTCCGCGCAAGTGTTCGACCAGACGCTCGCCGTGCTCCTCGTACAGGTGCGCGATGACTTCCGTGTCGGACGTGCCGCGAAACGTGTGTCCGCGCGCTTCGAGTTCGCCCCGAAGCTCGCGGTGGTTGTAGATTTCGCCGTTGCAGACAACCTGCACGCTGCCGTCCTCGTTCGCAATGGGCTGCGCGCCCGTCTCTGACAGATCGATGAGCGCGAGGCGGCGATGCACCATCTCGATATGATCGTCTGCGAAACGACCGCGCCCGTCTGGACCGCGATGCGCGAGCAGAGCGTCGGCGCGCTCGTGCCACGCCGCGTCAGGCGGTAGTGCGTCCGCGTTAAATCTTCCGGCTATTCCACACATATCTTCGTCAACTAACCGAGACCGCGAAGCCTCGACGCCGCATCACTTTTTCGCCGTGCCGATGACGACGTATCGCCAACGCTCAGGGACGACGTGATTGAAGAGCGCGCGGTCGAGCGCGCCGAGCAAGTTGCGCGGCAGCCCGCTGCGTCCGAACACTCCGAGAAAGCCCGTAGTGCGGCAAGCGTGCTGGCGGAAGGGCGATAGGAATTGTTTGATCTCTTCGAGCGAGACGTAGCGCCACAGCGAGCCGCGCTTGATGAAGCGACGCGAGAAGCGGTGAAGCGCGGAGCCGGTCAGGTTCTCCGCGAACCAGAGTTCGCCGCCCGGCTTGAGCGCGTCGTAAATCGCGCGCATCGCCTTGTCTTGAAGCTCACGCCGACGCCCGCGCCCGACATCTCCGAGCACGGACTTGAAGAGAACGATGTCGAACTGCTCCGCGTAAGGGATATGCGTTGCGTCAATCGCACGGTACGTGATGAGGTGCTGTACGTTGTACTTGCGGTGCAGAGCGCGCGCCTCGGCGGTTGCGCCGTGCAAGTCCGTGCAGACGACGCGCGCGCCATGAAGCGCGAGCCAGAGCGAGAGACCGCCGAGCCCCGCGCCGAGTTCGAGCGCGAGGCTGTTAGACAGATCGAGCGAGGTTGACTGCAACCAGAAATCCAGCGCGGGCGACCAGTTCGACAAGTCCCACTCGACGAAGTCCGCGAGGTTAGAATCAACGACGCCCGAATCCGCGAGACCGACGGTGACCAGCAGAACCGCAAACGCGCACAGAGAGATGAAAATGATTCTACTCATGGCTCGACGACCTCCTGAACAAACTTCGCCAGTTCGCCGCGCGCCAAGTCGCGCCCGGACGCGCAGCATCGTCCTTGGCAGTATCAATCGTCGCGTAAGTCCACACGCCGCGACCGCGAGCCTGCGCGTCGCCCGTGTCGTCTTCCGTCAAGAGACGCGCGAAGGTGAGCCCGATCAGAAACGACGGCGCGACCGTCCGCATCGCGACGTTCATCATGAAGAGGAAGCTCCAGCCGAGGAGCGACGCCGTCAAAGCCTTCCCCGTCGCGCCGCGCGCGCGGCTCACGTTTCTGAGCGCCATCGTGACGAGCAGAAGGATCGAGACGAGACCGAGCGCGCCGTGCTCCGCGAGCAGACGCGAGAACTCCGTGTGCGATGCCGAGTCGCGGAAGAGCGCGAGGTGCATGAGCGCGGAGCGACCGGGACCGACGCCCCACACGGGATTCTTCATCCAAATCCCCAAGTCCGCCTGAATGAGCACGTCGCGCCCCGTCAAATTCGTATCCTGAAAACGCTCGCCGAGCGCGCCGCCCGTGACGGCGTCGAGATGCGGGAGGATCAGGAAGTAAGTCGCAAACGAGAGCAGCGCGACGAAGACGATGAGCGTTGTGCGCGCGCGCGCGTTTCTCAACAGGAACAGCGCGGCGAGAACAATCGCGCCGCCCGCGTTGTAGAGTCCGCCGCGCGAGAAGGTCAGCGCGCTCTGGATGATCAAAAAGATCATCGCGGCAAACGCCGCTGTGCGCGCACGCCAATCAGCCTTCGCGTCCATCACGAACCAGAAGGCGATGAGCGCGCCCAAGCCCAGCGCCGCCGAGACCTGATTCGGACCGAAGCCGCCGCTCCCCACCGAGTTCGCCGCCCCGCTGAAGCTCAAGTTCGCGGCGGTCACGACGCTGAACAACGTCACGCACGCGATGCCGACAACCGGCGCAAGCAGCATCAGCAACATCTTGTAGAGCTGTTCGCGCGAGAGCTTCACGTGCGCGAAGAAGATGGCGGACACGGCGAGCGCGAGTGGACCCG
>JAVXVR010000087.1:0-6513 GCA_032230165.1 Acidobacteriota bacterium
ACGTCTCATAACTCCTAAGTCGTGGCGGCTCGTAACTCCTCTTGCCTGTCATCCCGAATTACTCCGCGCCAACGACAGTCGTGTTCGCGCGAGTGTGACGATGCGACCGTTTACGTTTACACTATCCACACATATCTATCGAGAACTCCAGGAGCGCATCAATGAGTGAGCATAAGCACACGAACCATTTGATCAAAGAGACGAGCCCTTATCTACAGCAGCACGCGCACAACCCCGTAGATTGGTATCCGTGGAACGACGAGGCGCTCGCCCGTTCGCGCGCGGAAGACAAGCCGATCCTTTTGAGCATCGGCTATTCGGCATGCCACTGGTGCCACGTCATGGAGCGCGAGTCGTTCGAGAATGAAGAGATTGCGCGATTGATGAACGAGAATTTCGTCAACATCAAGGTTGACCGCGAGGAGCGACCTGATCTCGATCAGATTTACATGAACGCGGTGCAGATGATGATGGGGCACGGCGGCTGGCCCCTCACGGTCTTCCTCACGCCCGATCTCATCCCGTTCTACGGCGGCACATACTTTCCGCCCACGGATCGCCACAACCTCCCCGGCTTCCCGCGCCTCCTCATGGGCGTCGCGCAAGGCTATCGCGCCAACCCCGAAGAGATCGCGCAGACCGCTTCGAGCATCCTCGGAGAGTTGCGGCGCATGAGCGCATCGCGCGAGTCGAGCGAAGCGATCGGCACACAACTGCTCGATACAGCCGCGCGTGGTCTCTCGCGCAGCTACGACCAGCGTCACGGCGGCTTCGGCTCCGCGCCGAAGTTCCCTTCACCGATGAGCCTTGAATTCCTGCTGCTTGCTTTCAAGCGCACGGGCGACGAGGAGACTTTGCGCATGGTGACGCACACCTGCCAGCGCATGGCTGAAGGTGGCATGTACGATCAGCTCGGCGGAGGCTTTCACCGCTATTCGACCGACGCGCGCTGGCTCGTCCCGCATTTCGAGAAGATGCTCTACGACAACGCGCAGCTCTCGCGCCTCTACCTGCACGTCTATCAAGCGACGAGCGACGACTTCTTCCAACGCGTCGCCGTTGAGACGCTCCGATACGTCTTGCGCGAGATGACGGACGCGGGCGGCGGCTTATATTCGACGCAGGACGCTGACTCGGAAGGCGTCGAAGGCAAGTTCTTCGTCTGGTCGAAAGAGGAGATCGCGGAACTGCTCGGCGAAAAGGACGCGGCTCTCTTTGGTGCGTTTTACGGGGTCACCGCCGAAGGCAACTTTGAAGACGCGAACATTCTCAACGTCCCGCGCCCGGCGGAAGAGGTCGCGCGCGAAATGAACGTCACGCCGGAGCAGCTATGCGAGGCGGTCGAGCGCGGGCGGCGCGTGCTGTTCGAGGCGCGCGAGCGTCGCGTCAAGCCCGGTCGCGACGAGAAAATGATCGCGGCGTGGAACGGGATGATGCTCGCGAGTTTCGCCGAAGCGGCGGCGGTGTTGGAGCGTGAAGACTTTCGCGAGGCGGCTGAGAAGAACGCCGAATTTATTCTCGACAAGCTGCGGCGAGATGCAGGGCTGCTCCACGTTTATAAGGAAGGCGAGGCGAAGCACCACGCCTTTCTCGACGACTACGCGTGGGTCGCCTCCGGTCTCTTGACGCTTTACGAGACGACCGGAGACTTGCGCTGGCTGCGTGAGTCGCTCGCGTTGACGGAAGAGATGATCACCGAATTCTGGGACGAGCGCGAAGGCGGATTTTTCTACACGGGCGAGAGCGGCGAAAAGTTAATCGTCCGCCACAAAGATTTTTTCGACAACGCCACGCCCTCCGGCAACTCCGTCGCCGCAGACCTCCTCTTGCGCCTCGCCGTGCTCACCGAGAACGAAAGTTACGCGCGCAAAGCCGTCACCGTCTTTCGCCTCGTCCGCGACGCCGTGGAGCGTTACCCTTCAGCCTTCGGCTACATGCTCGGTGCGATTGACTTTCATCTGTCAACCGTCAGAGAGATCGTCATTGTCGGCGACTTGAGTGATCCGGCGACGCGCGCTCTGCGGCGCGAGGTGTGGAGTCGGTATCTGCCGCACAAAGTTGTCGCCGCCACGATTGGAGCTGATGAGGACGCGGCGAGCGTCGTCCCGCTACTGCGCGGACGCGCCCGTGTTGACGGACGAGCGACCGCTTACGTCTGCGAGAATTATGCTTGCCTGCAACCCGTGACTGATCCGCTCGCACTCGCCGCGCAACTCGACGCCCAGGCGACTAAAGTTGCGGGCGACGCTGCATGACTCTTTGGGTGCGACAAGGTTGTGCCAACGTTTATGAGACTGCGTCGCGCAGCGCCGTCAATAAATCTTCCCCGAAACTCGATATCTTCGATTCGCCGAGCCCGTAGATCGAGCGCAACGCTTCGATGGTCGCGGGTCGCTCGTGCGCTAAACATTCGAGAGTCCTGTCAGAGCAGATCATGTAGGCGGGCACGCGCTGTGCGCTAGCTCTTTCGAGACGCCATTTTTTGAGAAATGCGACTGCGCGTTTCTCTTCGGGCGTGAGCGGCGGCGATGGGGCAGCCGGTCTTTGCCTCCGCCTCGCCTTTTGCGTCGGCTCGTCCGGGATAAGAGCTGCGCGCAAAGCCAACTCCCAACGCCCCTCAGCTTCCAAACGCCGCCGCAACTCCTCATAGACGAGCAGCGTCACGTGCGCGTCCTTCGCGGCGTAGCTAATTTGCGAGCGCGTGAGCGGACGGCGACGCCAGTTTGAAGACTGCAACGTCTTATCGAGAGGAACGCCGAAGAGGTGCCCCGTGACGGAGGCGAGGCTGTGCGACGGAAGGATCAGCGCCGAGCGCGACAGGCTGAGCGTATCGACAAAAGAGGTCGGGATCAGGTTCTCGCCGCGCAGCATCCCTTGATCGAACCGCGCGTTATGTGCCGCCATGCGGACGGAAGGGTCTTCGACGATGGCGCGCACGGGCGCGAGCCCGGTCGCAACCGTGTCAACGACGAGCACCTCGCCGTGCGCCGAGGCGAGCTGCACGAGCGAGACGCGCGACTTCGAGTCGCGTGCGTCCCAGAAAGTCTCTGTGTCTAGACCAATGAGGTCAACGCCCTGCCAGCTTTCGAGGGCTCTCTCCGCTTCGAGGGCATCTGTGATGTAGCGGAAGGCGGGAACGTCAGCGACCATATCGGGACGCGGGTCAAAAAATCGCCGCAAAGAAAACGAAAGGCGCGCCGAGGGTGAGCGCGCCTCCATTCTACACCTGAGGGAGGAAAAACTACTCCGTATTCCGGTTGTGCGTGTTTGCGGCGTTCGTGTTGTGAGTTGTGTTCATGTTGCGCGTGTTCGCGGCGTTGGCGTTCGTCGCGCCGTGGTTCGCGTTTGTGCTGTTCGTGTTGTGTGTTGCGCCGGTGTTGGCGTTCATCGTCGTACCGGCGTTCGTCGTCGTACCCGAATTAGAGTTCACGACGGTGATATTGGCGTTCGTCACGGTGATGTTGGCGTTGGCGCTATTGGCATTGCCATTCATGTTGTCGCTAGTCGCGCAGCCGATCCACAGGCTCACCATCGCCAGCAAGACCAAAAGAGCTAGAGTTCTACGCATCGATTTTCCTCCTGTTTCGCTTCAAAGGTCTCTTCCTAGGGATGTCACCAGCACAACTCGACTGCCCGCTTCGCAGAGATTAGACGGGAGAGACTTACTGTCAGTAAAACTTGTGCTGAGTCGCGCGCAGTGTAGCATTAAGATCAACGTATTTACAAAATTTTTTTGACTTGAAATGGTGGATTAAAGTCCCGTAGGACAGGGCATTCCGCTCTCAGTTCGTGTCGCTTTACCTTTCACATAGCCCGCCTGCTTCAAAGAGCTAAAAAACCTTGACGGTCTCCCTCAAAAACGTTATTTTTAATACAGCCAACGGTGTTGGCTATTGTTTCCACGACTTACCTACCTGCTATAGCTACGACACGTGGAAAGCGTCCAAACTCCTACCCTTTGAATAGTTAGGCGGAACATCAACTCATCATGCCAACAGGAAACATGAAGAGCCTCGCGCTCCTTTGCTGTGTCGTGGCACTCGCGGCGTCACTCCTCATCATCTCGCTCGGAAGCTTTTTGACGCTGACCACCTACGGGTTCATCTGGAGCGGTGCGCTGTTGTTGCTCACGGCAGCGATCAGTCGCTTCACCGTACCGATCACGAGCGGCGACGCTAGCGACAGGAATTACAAGTCCGTGGCTGACGCCGTTATTTTTCTCGCGGCGATGATGTTCGGGACCGGACTGGCTGCGGTGCTGGCGGGCGTTGACGGAATCCTCTCGTCGAGGCGCGTCGCCGACAAGCGTTTCAGAATCTTCGTCACCGCTACGAATATCTTCTCGATTGGCGCGGCGGTCTCCGTCTATCAACTCCTCGCACATCTCTCCGCCGGCAGTCTGGTAAACGACGGCGAGCACTTCGCCCCGCTCGGCTCAGTCTTACTCCCTTTGTGCGGAATGGCTCTCGTCCACTATTCGCTCAACACGCTGGCGACAGTCGCCTATGCTGCTTTCGAGTCAGGATCGCGGATGAAGTTTTCTCGCGAGGGCATCGTCTGGACGGCGATGACGCAGGTGGCAGGCGCGGCTTCGGCGGCGCTCTTCTATTCTGGCATCAGCGGCGGCGGGGCGTCGTTCGTTTTGATCGGGACTCTCATCGTCGCGCTCGTGTACCTGATCTACCGTTTCGACGAGAAGCGCGTGATGGAGATTAAGCGCTCCGAGGAGGAGAAGCTGCGACACATTCAGGAGATCGCAGACCTCCATATGAACACCATCGAGTCGCTCGCCATCGCCATCGACGCGAAGGATCAGACGACCCACGGGCACGTCCGCCGCACACAGATTTACGCGATGGAGTTGGGCAAGATTCTCGGTATCAGCGAGCGCGAACTGCTCGCGCTGCAAGCGGGTGCTCTCTTGCACGACGTAGGGAAGCTCGCCGTGCCGGAATACATTTTGAACAAGCCGGGCAAGCTGACCGTCGCCGAGTTCGACAAGATGAAGATTCACACGGTTGTCGGCGGCGATATCATCAAGCGTGTCAACTTCCCTTACCCGGTCGAAGAGATCGTCCGCTTCCACCACGAGAAGTGGGACGGCTCCGGCTACCCGAAAGGCTTGAAGGCTGAGCAGATTCCGATGGTCGCGCGCATCATCTCGGTCGTTGATTTCTACGACGCGACGCGCTGCGACCGACCCTACCGCGTCGGCATGAAGCGCGAGGACTCGCTCGAGTTGCTGCGACGCATGGCTGGTAATTCGTTCGATCCGCGCGTGGTCGAGATGTTCGTCGGCAACATCGAATTCTTCGACAACCTCATCGCCGATCAAGACATTCAAGAGCAGGTCGCTTCGGAAGCCGACATGACGGGCGCGCGTCCCGACGCCGGTCTCGCCTCGGACGTGCTCGGCTCGGCTGGCGATTCGGGCTACCGTTCAATTGTCGAGGCGCAGCGCGAGGTCTTTGCGCTCCACGAGATCGCTCAGACCATCGGCTCATCGCTGAACCTGCAAGACACGGTCACGCTCGTCTCGAACAAGCTGCGCGCCATCGTGCCGTTTGATACCTGCATCATCTACCTCGTTGATGAACGGAGCGGCAAAGCCCTCGCCGTGCATGCCGCAGGCGACCACGCCGAAGTATTCGCGCGCCGTCGCGTGACCGTCGGCGAAGGCATCACGGGCTGGGTCATCGCCAACGCGCGCTCGATGTGCAATACGCCGCCAGAGCTTGATCTTGTAGGGATTCCCGAAGAGGTGACAGCGAACATCAAGGGCGTTTTGATCTCGCCCCTCCTGCGCGAAAACGGCGCGTTCGGTGCCATCACCCTCTATTCGCTGACGCGCGCCACGTACACGACCGAGCACGTCCGCCTGCTGGAGTCGGTCTCGCAGCACGCCTCGGTCGCGCTCAAAAACGCGCTCACCTTCGAGAAGACCAAAGAGAGCGCGCTCACCGATCCGCTCACCGAGCTGCCTAACGCGCGCGCCTTCCACCTCGCGCTCGAACAGCGACTTGCCGAGTGTCAAAGACTCAACCGCGAGTCGGTCTCCGTGCTCTGCATGGATTTGGACGACTTCAAGCGGATCAACGACGCGCACGGGCACGGTCTCGGCGACCGCCTGCTTGCCAGCGTCGCCGGTGTGATCAAGAAACAGCTCCGCCAGATGGACATTCTCGCGCGCTACGCGGGCGACGAGTTTGTGGCGATCATGCCGATGGCTTCGACCGATGTCGCGGCGATGGTTGCAGAGCGCATCCGCTCGTCGGTTGAGTCGCACGTCTTCCCCGTCCGCCCCGGGAAGACGGCGCAGATCAGCATCAGCATCGGCATCGCCTGCTTCCCTAACGACGGCGAGACTTCCGAAGAGCTGCTCTCCAGCGCGGGGCACAACATGCAACAGGAGAAGCACGCACGCAAGCTGGCGCCCGACGACCTCTCCTCGAACGTCATCACTTCCATCGAATCCTTCCGCTAAACGACTTGTCTCGGCTAGAGTTTGAGGCG
>JAVXVR010000117.1:0-2614 GCA_032230165.1 Acidobacteriota bacterium
AACCAAGCGTCCGCCGCCTTCGCATTGACGACTTCTGATCCGCCGAGCATCCCGATGTTTAAGTTCGACGGCGGCGTGCGCGGCACTTCCAGCTCGTAGATGCGCGAGATGGCGCGCGCGACCGGCAGCGTCGCCGAGTAGGGCGGCGTGCGCGAGCGCGTGTGCCCGCCTGCTCCGATGAAGTGGAAGCGATACCAGTTGATGCCGATGCCGCCGTAGGTGAAGCCCTCGTAGCCGCCGTCCAAGGCGACGTAGTTGTCGATCTGCGCCTTGTTCTCTGCGACGTACTCTTTTGCGCCGCGCAGCGCCGTCTCCTCCTCGACCGTGAAGACGAAGACGAGATCGCCTTTGGTCTTAATGTGCGCCGCGTTCAAAGCGCGGATCATGGCGAGCAGCGCCTCGATGTTGCGCGTGTCGTCGCCCACACCCGGCGCGTAGATTTTGCCGTCGCGGATCGTCGCCTTGATCTTCAAGCCCTCTTGAAAGACCGTGTCCATGTGCGCGTCGAAGACCGTGTGCGGGCGACCCTGCGTGCCACGGCGCACGGCGACGAGGTTGCCCGTCTTGTCGAAATGTATGTCGTCGAGCCGTAGCCCGCGCAGGATTTTTTCGAGCACAAGAGCGCGCTCGTGCTCCTTGCCCGAAGGTGCGTTGACCTCCGTGATCGCCGTCCACTCTTTGAGGATCGCGTCCTTCGACTTGTCCACGTTCGCAAACGCGGCGACCATGTCGGGTCGTTTGAGCAGGCGGTTCGCTTCGTCGAGCTGTTGTTGCGGTGGTGTCGTCGCTGGCTGCGTGGAAGGCGGCGGGGCAAAGCCCGAAACGGCGAATGAGAGGAGTGCGGCGACGGCGAGAAAGGCGCGGGCGGTATATTTCATCTTCATTCTTCATCCTTGCGCTTCAACGTTGCCAGTAGCTTCTGACCTTCTGCGAGAGGACGGGGAAGGGCACGTATTCGGCTTGGCGACCCGCGCCGCGCAGCAGCTCGACCATGCGCATCGCGCCATCGGCGTTTCTGGTGTGGACGATGATCATCGCGGAGGGCTGGACGGCGGGGCGCGCGGCGAGCCAGGCGGCGACGGCATAGCCGGTGCGCTCGTCATCTGTCTCGTCCGAGTTGTAATGTTCGGGGAGGAGATCGTGATCGAGGAAGACGGCGTCGTAGAAGTTCGACGAGAGAAACTCTACGGCGCTCTTGGGATCGACGGCGGTGTCGAGGTGATCATTCGCGAAGCGACGCGCGAACCATTCGTGGCGCAGCGTGTCGTCGTCCAGGAGGAAGACGCTGATCGGTTGACGCTCGTCGCGCGCCGCGAGTCCTAATTTGCGTAAGAGTCCCTGCCAGATGCTCATGTCGTCGTGAATGGGCGATAAGGCTGAAGCGGCGTCCGAGCGACGCCACAGCTTCCTCGAACCTCCGCGTCGCAAGTTGATGATGACAGCGGGCGACTATAGCACAGCGCTTCGACCGTGGGCGACGAGCCTCGCGTCCTTCGGTCAAAACAAAAAACTTGCCCGCCATCGTGAGGTCGTGGCATGCTGGCTGGTGTCCGTCTCGCACTTGAGTTAAGCCCCGACACGGTTGACGA
Organism: Acidobacteriota bacterium; assembly: GCA_032230165.1. Lineage (GTDB taxonomy): Bacteria > Acidobacteriota > Blastocatellia > Pyrinomonadales > Pyrinomonadaceae > JAIVGV01. The sequence continues at coordinate 1,590 of JAVXVR010000117.1, forward strand.
TGCCTGCTAAGTGTCCCTACTGCTCAAGACCGCTCCGGGGATTCGGAGTGAAGTGCCGCGCCTGTCGCCGCTACGTGCTGCGCTGGCACCACGTCCTGTTGCTCGCCGTCGTCGGTCTCGCCGTGCTCGCCTGCACGCTCGACTTCCTCTTCCGCACGCTCTGACGCGGCGCGAAAAGTTTTCCACACTGTGGAAATCATTTTAGTCAAAAAGACGCCTTGCGTTCCCCGCTTCGGATGCTATAATCCGCCACGCTTTTGTTGAGGTGAAAAAGTTTTTCCGGCGCGAAGAAAGCCGGGAATGTCTTGCCAGAAATTTTCTCTTCCAAGTTCACATACACACGCATTAGAATTTAGACGGGCATGTCTTCCGATAACGCCAAGAAGATTCAACTGCGCGCCGTGCCCGACCGCGACGCCGAGACGCCCGCGCTCCCCTTCGACCGCGTGCCGCCCGTCGTGCCGTCATCGCAGCAGCAGGAGTCGCCCGCCGCGTGCCCGCACTGTTACGGCTCCGGCATGGAGGTCGTCCCAGGCAAGGGTGCGCGTCGCTGCCGCTGCCGCGAGCAGGACTCGCAAGCGAAGCTCATCGAAGCCGCGCGCATCCCGCGCCGCTACTCACACTGCACGCTGCACAACTTCCTGAAGACGAGCAAGAGCCAGTGGCGCGCCGTCCAAGAGGCTTCAAAAATCCACGACGGCTATCTGGCGGGCAAGGTCGAGCAGGGCTTGATCTTCATGGGACCCGTCGGCGTCGGCAAGACGCACCTCTCGGTCTCGATTTTGCGCGGGCTGGTAGAGCAGGGCGTGCCGTGTCTCTTCTACGAGTTCGGCGCGCTCCTCAAAGAGATACAGGATTCTTACAACCCGATCTCGAAGAACTCGGAGTTGCGCGTGCTCTCGCCCGTCTATCAAGCGGAAGTTCTGGTCTTGGACGAACTCGGCGCGTCGAAGCCGACCGACTGGGTCAGAGACACCATGCACCAGATCATCGGGACGCGCTACAACGACCGGCGGCTGACGATC
>JAVXVR010000166.1:0-2793 GCA_032230165.1 Acidobacteriota bacterium
ACGACCCTCGGCGAGCGTCCAGATATAGGTGAACCATGGCTCGTAGAGCACGTCTTGCGGGATGACTTTCATCGTCCGTTGCAGCTCGTCGAGAGCGCGCGTCAGGCGCGTGCGGTCGGCGATCTTGGCGGCTTCGCGCAGGTCGCTCGTTGCCATCTCCCACTCGCGCCGCAGGACTTTGAGAACCGCGCGCGCGTCAGCCGAAAGCTTAATGCCTTCTTCCCTGCGCGGCAGGCCCCAGAGCGCATTGAAGTACGGAACGAGGCGCGGCGCGACGAACGTCGCGCGCCCCTTGCCGAGCTTCGCATAATAAACCCGACCGCGACGCATGACTTCGTCTTTAGTAACCCACGTGAGACTGCTTTCGGGGTCTTTCTGCACGTTGCGCGACATGTGCGCGTCGCGCCTGCCGCAGACGGCGACGTAGAGCGAGGCTCCGGGGCGGCGCGAATCAGTCATCGCGGCGCAGAAGCCAGCCACTTCGACGAGTTGCTCGGCGTCAACTGCCGTCTCGACGCGCCGCTCCGGCTCGCGCCGCCACATCCGGTCGCGGTAGGTTTCGACCTCCTCCGGCAGCGTCGCCGTCGCGCTTTCGCGCTGCTGTCGAGCAGAAGTTGCCATTTGCTCTTTAACTACTACCACGCTCTTTCCGACGCACCTTGACCGACGCCTCATCAGGCTGACAAGCCCACTGACCGAGGAGCCCTGCGCCGGTGCATATAAATCCTTTTATTTAACGGGAAATCTGCCTCGTCTGCTGCTGGCACGGACGTTGCCCAACGTTAGCGAGTTGGCGAAGGAATAGCCCGCGTTTGTGTCGCTTCAGAATTCTACCAGAAAAATCCTTCGGCTCGACCCGATCTCGCTAGTCGCGTCAGACGCAGGAGATGAAAGTTGAAACGGGGGCAAAAGTTTTTCTCACAAATGGTGGCGCGTTTGCTAAAATAGATTTCCAGCGCGGGGCTTGCCAATGTCCGCGCCCTTGCCCTACCTCAACACAACCCGAAATCAGCCCGCAATTCAGACGTCGAGAATGGAGACAGGAAACAGTCGCCGTTTCAAGCAGATATTCTTGAGGACGATCATCGTCCTCGGGATCGCTGCGTATTTGCTTTCACTTTACTTCCTGCCGGTCTCACGGCTCGATTCGCGATTCATTCTCCTCGCCATCCTGACACTCGTCATCGGCTCGCGCTTCAGTATTCCGATCCCGCGCGTCAGCGCACACATCTCCGTCTCCGACTCTTTCATCTTCCTGACGCTCCTGCTCTTTGGTGGCGAGGCGGCAGTCATCGTCGCCGCCCTTGACGGTCTCTTCACCTCGCTGCGCTTTAGTCGCAAGCCCCTAACGCTTCTCTTCAACGCGACGGTCGTTGCTTTTTCCACTTTCGCGACCACCGAGCTGCTTCATTGGACGATTGGCGACGTGGTCGCGCTCACGAGTGGTCACTACACGCCGACGTTCATCCTCGCCCTGAGCATCATGGCGTTCATGCAGTACGTCTTCAACTCCGGCATCGTTGCCGTCGCAGGCGCGCTCAAGGACAACCAGCCCGTCTGGCAGACCTGGCGACAGAACTACCTGTGGACTTCGATCACATACTTCGCGGGCGCGTCCGCCGCCGGTGCGCTCGCCAAGCTTGTGGGCGTCGTCGGCTTCTACGCTTTCATTGGCACCCTCCCGATCCTCGGCATCGTTTACTTCACTTACCTGACCTACCTCAAGCACGTCGAGACCTCGGCGGCGCAGGCTGAACAGGCTGAGCGTCACGTCGAGCAATTGTCGCATCACATCGCCGAGCAAGAACGACTGCAACGCGAACAGGACGAGATGCGCGAGCAATTCTCGCAGCTCGAAAAGATGTCGGCGCTCGGCGAGCTGGCGTCGGGCGTGGCGCACGACTTCAACAACACGCTCGCGGGCATCCTCGGTCGCGCGCAACTGATGATGCGAACGACCGATCCCGAAAAGATTAAAAAGGGCTTGCAGATCATCATCAAGACAGCGGAGGATGGCGCGCGCACCGTCAAGCGCATTCAGGACTTCGCGCGCCAGCGTCGTAGTCAAGACTTCGCCGCGGTTGACGCCGATCAGCTCCTACTCGATGCGACAGAAATGACGCGACCTCGCTGGAAGAACAACGCCGAGGCGAACAACGCCTATATCCGCGTCGTGCTCCAGACCGACTCGCACGCCTTCCTGCTAGGCGACGAATCAGAGTTGCGCGAGGTGCTGGTCAACATGATCCTCAACGCCGTTGACGCCATGCCCCGTGGCGGCACGCTCACGCTCGCTGCGCGCGCCGAGGGCGAGCAGGTGCTCATCAGCGTCGGTGACACGGGCATGGGGATGAGTCAGGACGTGCGCTCGCGCATCTTCGACCCGTTCTTCACGACGAAGGGGAAGACGGGCATGGGGCTCGGTCTCGCCGTCTCCTACGGCATCATTCGCCGCCACGAAGGCTCGGTTGAAGTGACAACTGAAGTTGATCGCGGCACGACTTTCACGATCCGGTTGCCCGTCGCGACGGGCGTCTGCAAAGCAGAGAGCGATGACGAGATCATCACGGAAGCCATAGCTCACCTCCCGTCCGGGCAGTCGCGCGCACGTATCCTCGTCGTTGATGACGAGCAACACGTGCGCGATCTGCTCGCGGACATCCTCGACCCGGAGGGGTGTGAAGTTGTTATATGTTCATCCGGCGACGAAGCGGCGGCGGTCTTTGAGGTGGGAAAGTTCGACGCGGTCTTTACAGACATCGGGATGCCGGGCATGAGCGGGTGGGAATTGGC
>JAVXVR010000255.1:0-12284 GCA_032230165.1 Acidobacteriota bacterium
CACCCTCGACGGGGGCATCACCATCTCGCTCATTGACGGGGGCATCCAGTTCAGAGGCGAGATCAACTCGACCGTCCGGGACAGGACGAAGGGGGATCATGTGACGGCGACGATGCTGATCCCTGTCAAGGCTCAGGTCGCTATTGGCGAGATTCAGATTCCCGTGCAAATCCCTCACCCCCGCTAAGCAGGGGCGTCCGGTATTGCCGGTAAGTGAGCGAACGACCACGCGATCATCCCTGGGAGGTCAATGGCATGGCTGACATCAACAAGTTCATCGAAGAATTAGGCGACGACATCAGCGGTAATCTCGCGCCCCGCATTGAGGCGGAGGTCGTGCAGATCGGCGACCAGATCGCCAACACCGCCGCCCCCAAAGTGCAAGCCTTCGCTAATCAACTGGCTCCCAAAGTGCACGACTTCACCAACCAGTTGGTGAAAGATATCTTCGCCCAACAGTCGAACGCCATCAGGGATTTCGTGATCAAACTGATCCAAGACCTCGTCGGCAGGTATGACCCGTCGTTGGTTGGTGACCTGCGCCTGACGGTTGCCAAGGATGGGATAGACTTGGTGTCGGATGATATCAAGTTCGTGTTGAAGGACAGGGCGACGGGTAATCCGATCACTTCTCTGGACGTTCCCGTCCACTTGCGGATCGCGATAGACGAGCTTTTCCTGAAACTAGACTCGGCAACCGTTACCTTAGAGAACGTACAACTGTAGGTGTGAGCGATATTTTCCGCACGACGGAGGGCTACCATGACGCGCCGCGAAAGACCTCATCAGAATGTCACTCTGGCTTTGCTGATCATCCTCCCGCTCTTCATGGCTTCTTTCGTCACGGATTGCCATAAGAAGACGCAGAACACGCAGAACACTTCCGAAGACACGCGCGATATTGATAACTCGCTCAGTACAGAGGTGCGTAAGAGACTCACCGACAGCCATCAAGTCCGGGCTGGCAACATGGATATTCGCACCTCCAACCTTAAAGTGAGCCTCATCGGCACGGTCAGCTCGGAAGCCGAGCGCGACGAAGCGATTCGCCTCGCCGGACAAACCGAGATCGTAAAGGATGGGAAGACATTCAAAGTCAAAGACGTTGACGCGAGTAAGTTGATAGTGAAGCCGTGACGAGCCGAACCGGCGCAAGGTAGTTTCCAAGCGCCGGGCAACTTCACCTCACAAACGCGCGGAGCGTGCCCGTCGCGCGCCGCTCTTTGGGTCTTATCACCTCTGCCTTCATGTGAAGCTTACCGCCTTTCGCACGAAGGTGATGAGCTGACCGACCTCTCACCTCGCTGTCGGAGGAACAATCTCTATGACAAGCGGCATCGTCGAAGGAAGAAACGTCTCCGAAGCCCGGACGTTGACGCCGGACTTCTGCATCATCGGTTCTGGCGCGGCGGGCGGCGTCTGCGCGCTCAAGTTAGCCGAAGCAGGTTTCGACGTGCTCGTCCTCGAAGAAGGTCCGAACATCCCGAAGGAGCAGGGGCACGGCGGCAGTGCCCACGTCCGCAAGATGTTCAACGAGCGCGAGGGCGACATGTACCGCACGCTCTATCAGGAAGGCGGCTCGCGCCTGACGAAAGACGGCGGCATCAAGGTCTTGCAGGGTCGCTGTCTCGGCGGCGGCACGACCGTCAACTGGGCAGCCTGCCTGCCGCCCCGCATCGAGACGCTCGAACACTGGCAAAAATCTTACGGACTGCCCTTCACGCGCGATAACCTTCTTCCCTATCTGAAGGAGGTCGCGAACTACCTCCCCATCGTCCGCAACGACAAGTTCAATACCTCTGCACGCAAGTTCATCGACGGCTGTCAGAAGTTGGGCATCGCCACCGAGACGCTACCCAACAACACGCACGACTGCCGCGAGTGCGGAAGCTGCGGCGTCGGCTGCCCCTACGACCGGAAGCTGAGTGGCATCGTCCGCTGGTTGCCCGACGCCATCAGCAAAGGCGCGACCATCTACACAGACACGCGTGTGCGCAAGCTCGTCGCCAGCGGCGAGCGTGTCCAAGAGGTTCAAGCCGTCTTCCTCGACGCCAAGACGCGCCCCACGAAGAACACTCTGACCGTGCGCCCGCGACTCGGCGTGCTGCTCGCCGCCGGCGCTATCGGCACGCCCTCAGTCCTGCTGCGCTCCGGCATCACGCTCGACCGGCGCGTCGGTAAGTTCACGCACATTCACCCCGTCACGATCTGCATAGGGAAGTACAAGGACAGAACTTTCCCCGCCTACGGCGTGCCCGACAACATGTGGAGTCCGAAGTTCGAGAACGGTCCGACCGGGTATCTGATGGAGACGGGCTCATACTTTCCCGTCCTGAGCGCCTCGGCGACGCTCGAGCACGGCGCGCCGCTTCATAAAATCGTGCGCGAGTTCTACCCCTTCGGCGCGATCATGTACGCGCACCACACGACGGGCTTCGACGCGGATCAGCCCTACGGCACGACCGCGCTCGACCGCTACGGCGACCCGGAGCTTGACTACAAACTCGCGCCCGACAATCTCAAAGCCATGCGCGAAAGCCTGCGCGTCATGTCGGAGATTCACTTAGAAGCCGGGGCGGAGTCGGTCTATCACCTGAGAAATCCGCCGCTCGTCGTCAAATCAAAGGCGGACTTCGCAGAGATTGACCGCATCCGCTTCGACGAGTCGCAGCGCGCCAGCATCTTCACCGTCCACGTCATGGGCGGCTGCCAGATGGGCAACGACGAGCGTCGCTCGTGCGTCAACACAGACTTCCGCCTGCGCGGGATGCAGAACCTGTGGGTGGTTGATGCCTCGATCTTCCCGACGGGCTTGGGGGCAAACCCGCAGGTCACGATCTACTCGCTTGCGCTGTGGGCTTCGCGCCTGATCTGCGAGAAACACGGCAAGGCGTTTGCGCTTCATCATCAGGAAGGAGGGACGTGGCCGTGGCTCAACTACTGAACTCAGTCCTCGGCTTTTTCGTCAGCCCCAAAAAAGCCATCCCGGTTGACGAGAGCAAGCTCGAATACCTCGATGGCAAGACCGCGCAAATCCTGTTCGCCGTCGCGGAGGCTGTGCTCGGCGAAAACTTCCTCCAGAAAGCACCGCAGTTCATCGAGACCGTGGACAACTATCTCGCCTACCAGCGCCGCGCCACACAGGAGCTGTTCACGCAGGCGCTGCTCCTCGCCGAGCAGCCGGCGTTCAACCTCCTCGTCGGTGGAAAACTACGCAGCTTCTCTTACATGTCGATCACAGAGAGGCAGGGCATCCTCGAACGACTCCGTGGCAGCGACCAGCAGTTGCGACGCAACCTCTACGCCGCCTTCGTCAACGTCTCGGCGGCGACCTACTACGCCAGTCCCGCTACTTGGGGCGACATACAATACGACGGCGTGAGCGTCGATCACCCGGAAATTCTCAACCGCACACCGCCGATCCCCTGGCGACCCACAGACCCGCGACCCGTGGAAAAATAGTTCGCTGGAAAAATCATAGGGGCAGAGGATGAGTCCTCTGCCCCTATAACTCTGCCGCCGATGGAAATGTGATCTAGCTAAACGGGGAAGCGCGTCCGCAAATCTCGCGCGATGTCGCGGTAGATTTCCCTGATCTTGGTCTCGTAGCGTTCCCGCGCGCCGGGGGCTTTGAAAACATTCATCCCGTGCAGCTCGTTCAAATCCCACCAGCCGACTTCGTTGAGGTGATCCGCCGCGACCGTAAACTTTTTCTGCACGATCTGCTTCTTGTGTTTGCCGTCGGCGCTCACGATTTCTGGCTGCCACGCCTGCGATTTTAGCGAGACGAGTCCGTCGTTATCGTCCTGCTCCTCTTTCTTGATGATGTCCCAAGCCATCTGGAGGAAGACGAAGACCGCCTCGCGATCTTCCGACGAGGCGTAGGTCTGGTAGAACACGCCGTTCGCCGCCTCACTGTCGCGCACCGCGTCGTTGAACTTCTGGCAGGCGTCGCGCGTGAGATCGTTGAAGCCGTTAAGGTCAATCGCCTTGCCGACGAGGTTGATGAGGTCGCTCCCGCCGTGCGTGAGTTTGAAGTCGGCGAAGCTCGTCCCGTGGTGCGGCGTGCCGATGGTCGTCAGGCTGGCGACCCTTTCAGCCATGCCGAGCCGGGCGATCATCGCGCGCGCGTCCAAGCCGCCCATGCTGTGCGCGATGATGTGAATCTTAGGCGACTTCGTCTCCTGCAAGATGCGGTTGACTTCAGCGCGCAGGTCTGCCGAGCGATCCGCGACGCTGTTGGCGAAGCGGACGAAGGTTGCCTGCACGTCGAAGCCGTCGGCTTCGAGGAAGCTCTCGATGCCGCGGAAGTAGTGGAGACCATCCGCGACGACCGATAACCCTTGATTGGCGAGGTGCAGGAGAATCCGGTCGAAAACATCCCCGAACAATTTGCGCGATTCGCGCTCGATGGCGTCGTTCAGGAAATCGAAGCGCGCGATGCCGTGCGCAAGCGCGATGGGGTAAGTTTTTTGGGCAGGCATTCGGCAAACTCCTTTTTCTTAAACGCTCGCGCGCCTCGGCAACTGTTCGTCGCTGGGTCGCGTGTCTTACGCCGCGCCTCTTTCGAGTGCGATGGCGACGCGCGGTCCGGTCAGTTGCACTCTCGCCTGAGCCGTCTCGCCCGTCGCCAAGTCCATGGCGACGAGCCCCCACGGGTCGCCGAACTCGCCCCGCGTGCGGCTGGCGACGCCCTTCAGGTGATCGGCGAGTCCGCGACGTAGCGCCTTGAACTCGTTGTTCTCCGGATCGATCTTCGGCTTGTCCTTCAGGAAGGCGCGCACTGCCGAGAGCTTCTCAGCCATCTGCCGCATCTCCTGCGCCCACCAACGGATCGTGATGTAATCCGCGCCGATGCCGCCGACGACGATCTCGATCGGAAGTTTTTTTGCTGACTTGAGAGCCTGAATTTTTCCGACCGTCTTGAAGGTCTGCGGATTGCCCAGTTGCCTCAACTCTTTCCAGAGCGCGTCGTCCGTCGCGGGCAGGCGACGGTAGTCGTCCGCCTCTCCCGTCTGAACCAGAAACTTGATGGCGTCGCGTCCAGCCCTTTCATACTCCGCCTCGGTGCGCGGCGTCCCGTCGGCATTGAGGAAGAGTCGCGTCGAGAGATCGTTGTCGTACCGTGTCTCCGCGTAGAAGGTCGTGTTGCCGAAATCGTCGGAGCCGGTGAGCAGTTTGTCCTTCTCTTGCTTCTGTATGAGCCCGAGCGTCTCGACGACATCCAGATTGTCTTTCATCGTCGCGCGGTTGGTCTTCGAGTGTAGCTCGAAGTAGCTGTGGAAGATTTCCAGCTTCTGGCTCGCCGCGGCGACGTTGCTGCACTGGTAAGCCGCCGTGATGAGGACGCTCTCCGCCAGCACTTGACGCAGCTTCGCGTGATCGGCGGCGAAGTTGGAAGTCGAGGCAGCGATGCGCGAAGCCGTCGCCGTGTCGGTGATGACGATCTCGCCAGTCTCCGGCACGTGCATCACTCTGCCCTTGAGGATGAGCGTGCTGACAGAGATGGCGTTGTAGATGCCGAGCAGGTTGAGTTTAAAAGTGTGCTTCGTCTTCTTCGTCTCGGTGAGGATGCTGCGCTTGAGGGTGATGCCTGTGGGCAGCGCGGACTCGTCCTGCACGAGCGCGGAGAGATCGCCGTCGAGCGCCTGATGGATCGCCTGACGACCATCTTGTTTGAGCTTGCCGAGATCGATCTCGTAGTCGAAGGCGGCGTCCGCAGAGTTCGACGCGCTCAGCTCGAAGGTCAGCGCCAGCTCAAGCTTGCGCGAGATGGCAGCCTTGACGACATCGTTGATTTGCGCGATCTGTGCTTCGCTCAAACCGCCCGCCGTCAACTGCTGTTTATCAACTTCCGGGTCTTTGCTGACCGCCTTGAGCAGTTGTCCGAGAGGATCGAAGCTGCCCACGCTCGCCGACACTCCGGCGTGCGCCGAGACGCTCAGGTTAAAATCCGACCCGCGTTTTTTGTAGAAGCCGAGCCGCACCCTTCTCTTGTCGAGCTTCTGCGCGCGCAACTGGTACGCGCCCGACAACTCGAACGAAGCGCCCACTTTGATCGAGCCGCCGGAGACGACGTTGAGCGCGCCCGGTCCCGGCGGGTCTATCGTCGCCAGAGGATTCACTACGCTCAGCAGTTCCGCCGAGCCAGAGAATTTTAGGCTACCGCTTCCCTCGACGGTCGCCACCAGCCCTTCGCTCATCCCCGCGAGGTCTTCGATGTCGCCGAGGATGGTGAAGTCTTTGACCGTCTCTTGAAGCGCCTGCACGAAGGGCGGGAACGTGCCGCCGTCGCCGCCGGTTTTGTTGAAGGGCTTGTAGATGGACAGAGAAGCTTGCGCGCCCGCGTTGAAGCCGAAGCCCAAGTCGCGCAGCGCGCCGGAGAGATTGGTGGCAAGCGTTGCCGCGACGCCGAGCGAGACGTAAATCTGATCGGGCGCGACAGGTATGACGTTGCCGAAGACGTCGGGGTCGAAGAGTTGTTTGTCCTTCGCCCCGATGAGCGCGAAGCGCGCAGAGCCTTCCGCCTTGACGGTCATCTCGACCTGATTGATGCCGACGCCGATGGGCTGCTCGAACGTCAAACCGCCGCTCGCGCTTTTGACGGGCACTTTGTCGAGTGGCACTTGTTGCAGCGCGGCGAGGTTCAGGTCGGAGACTTTCAGCAATCGCAGGTCGCGTATGTACTTGAGCACGCCCGCGTCCGCGGGAAATTCGACGTTGCCGACGAAGCCGAAATTGTCTGTGAGCTTTACGCTTGGCATGATGGGATAACCTCAGTTCTCTCTTTTGAAAGCCAAAATGATTTTCGTGCGATCCGACACATCAGACCGCCGCTTGTCTCGCTCGCGCATAACGATTTCAAATCTCCCCAGCGCGAAACTTCATTGTCTTCTCTTCCGCGTCGCCGTGCCCGATGCTTTCCTGCTTCGCTTGACGCTCCCGGAAGCTTTGCGGCTTCGCCCGTCGCTCTTCTTGGTTGCGGCGCGCGAGCGCGCCTTCTGTGCGGGCGCGGCGGGCAGATCGAAGTCGTTGACCGCGCCGCGCCAAGCCGTCCAGGGGCTCTTGTAGTCGAGCTTGTCGGGCGAGAGCGGGAGCATACTTTTTTCCTGTGTGTCGTCGAAGGCGAGCACGCCGTCGAACAAAAGCGGCGCGGACTGCGGAAGTTTCCACTGCGTCCCCAGCAGCTTCGCAATCGCTTCCACGTCTGCCATCCCCTCGAAATGTTTCCGCAGGTTGCTGTTCACCAGCGTGAGCAGCCGCTTCGCCTGCTCGATAGTTCCGTGGCGGATCACGTCGTATGCCGCGATGAGCGCCATCACGGGGTCGAGCCACTTGTGATTGACGAGATCGTTCCAGACACCCATGTCGTTCGCCTTCAACTGCTCCTGCACGGAACGCTTGCGCGCGAACTGACTCTGCGCGAGCGTCATCGTGCGCACCACGCCGAGCATGTTCTGTCCGAGATAGGAGCGAACCGTCGGCTCCAAATATTTTTGCAGGTGACGAATGGGAAGAATGGACTGGTGGAAGGTGAGCCGCCCCTCTTTGTCTTCGGCAAAGGTGACGAGAGTGGCGCGGTTCGGCAGGCAGTGGACGGCGAACGTGACGGGCGACTGTTTGGGAATCTTGAGCGACAACAGGTGTGCGCCGGGCGCGGCGGGCAGACGCCGCTCATAAATCTTGGGGAGACCTTTGACATCGTCGAGCAGTCCCCACTCGACCTGCGCGCCCGAACTCAAGCCGACGCCGAATTGTCCGTTCGACTTCTCGAAGCCCGCCAGCACATAGACGCACGCCTCATTCTTCTTCACGTCCGCGAAAGTTGCGAGGGGTAGCCTCTCAAGTTTTTTTAATTCGCCCGGCTCGCCGAGGATGCGCGACGCGCCGAAGAGCGAGAGCCAGAGTCCGAGGTCTTGGCTGGCGAGCGGTCCGAGTAAAGTTTCGGAGAAGACGGACGCGCCTGAAGCGTCTCCGGCTTTGACGGTCTTCAAGATCGCGTCCCTGACTTTATCCTTCGGGCGCGCGAGCATGTTGAGCGTCTTCGACTCTCCCGCCTTGATCGTCATCTCGCGGCGGCTGACTGTTATCCCGCGCTCGCGCAGCTTAACGACGTACTCGCCCGGCGCGACTTCCTGGTTGAAATCTCCCTTGCTGCGCAGGACATCCCCCGTCTTGAGACTCAGCACCTCGACTTCGGTGTGCGGCGCGGCGGCGGCTTTCACTTGCAAGGTCGCGCTCAACAGCAGCGTTGGCGCGGCTTTCTCCGATTGGGCGACGAGCGCGATCCCGCCGGGTGTCGCGCCCTTGCCTCCCTGTTTCGACGCGCCTCCGCCTTTCGTCGTCTTGCTCGCCTTCTTCGCCGCCTTAACAGATTTCTTCGCCGCCGGAGTCTGCGCCGCCTGCAGCCGCAACTCGAATTGGAGGACGCAAGGATCGTACAAATCTACGGGGTCTTCGGGCGGCGGTGCTTTGCGCACGACGCTGGCGGAAGGGTGCTTGAGTTCGAGGAAGTAGTCGTCCGGGAAGAGGGCGACCTCGAAGGATGCGCCTTTGAACTGCTGCTCCTTGCCGAGCCCTTTGATGTCGCGGACGGTGAGCGTGAAGTTATCGTTCGCCGCCGCGCCCTTGACGTTGATCTCGCACTTCGTCTGCGGGACGGGCTTCAATTCCAGCAGGTAGCCGTCGCCGCTTCCCTCGCGGTCGTAGTCCACGTCTTGCCCGCTCGTCTGAAGACTCTTCTTCATGTACTCGCAGAGCAGGTCGAAGATGACGAACATGCGCCCCGCACGCAGTCCCTTCGCGCGCCCGCCGCCGCTCAAACCACGGACTAGCAGCGGCGTGAACCCGCTCGTCGTCTTGGAGGTTGCGCCCTGCGCAGTGGAGAACATTTTATAGACGGTCGGCGTGCCGAGTTGCGACGTGGGGAAGCCGAGACCAGTCCCCGCCAGAGAGAGCGCATCAGACGGAATCTGATTGCGGCAGGCGTCTATAAAGTAATAATGATGACGGGGTCCGAGCGACTTCCAGAGCTTGGTCTTGATCTCGCTCAGAGGCAGACAGGCGCGACCGCCCGTGGCGAGGTCTGTGAAGTCGGAAGCGACGAGCACGTCAACCGACTTCTCCCACGGCGAGGTCGAATATGAGAACCCATGACCGCTGAAGTAGAAATAGAACTCGTCGGTCTTGTCCGCCCAGTTGGTCACGCACTTGCCAAGCTCCGCGATGATCTCAGCGCTGGTCGTGCCCGTCGTGCGACCCTTGAAGCCATCGCCCGCGCAGCAGAGTATGTCTGCCGGTGCGACGCCCTTCTTCTCACGCAGCCACGCGATGAAGGTCTCAGCGTCTTTGTTACAGCCGGGTAGGCTGGGCAGGAAGTTGCCCCGGCTGTAATCCTCTATGGCGATGACGAAGGCTCGCGCGGGCATGGTGTGCTCAATTCTTCAAATGGGGTTTGACGAACTTGCCGAGCGACGCGCCGTCAACCGCCTCGTTGCGAAACAGGAAGTAGCCGTCGCGGTGGAGTCCGACGACGCGCGCCGTCTTCATCGAAAGGATGGGCGAGCCGGAGTTGCCGCCCAAGGTCGAACAGTCGTGAAAAATAGTCTGCTCGCCGCGCTCTGAGACTTCGCCCGGCGCAGCGCGCTTAACGCCGAACTTGCCCTCGAAGATGGCGCTGATGAAGAGCGGGTTGCGTTTCGAATCGTCGAACGGGTAGCCGATGGCGACGACCGGATGCCCGGCTTCGACCGGCTTCGCCTCAATCGCGAGCGGCTTGCGCGTCTTCGTAAACTTCTGCTTCTCCACCGCGAGCAGCGCGATGTCTAACTCGTCGTGCACCGCGATGACGCCCGTGATGTTCACCGGCTCTTCTTCGTCGGGCGCGCCGCTCTCAAACTTGAAGCGCACGACCGCCTGCCCTTTTTCGAGGACGCCCGTCCCCTTCGAGAGATGATCGAGGACGTGCTTGTTCGTCACCAGCACGCCGTCCGAGACGAGCCAGCCCGTGCCGACGCCGTCCTTCGGCAAGAGATCGACGCGCCCGACGGAGTAGAGGTAAGGCTTGACCGATTTTTGAAAGCCCGTCCAATCGGGAAACGACGGGGCGACTTCCGCGCCGAGGTTGTCGAGCGCACCTGCGCGCGAGAGCGGCGCGGGGCGCATCAGGCGGATGACGAACTCGAGCGCGGCGAGTTGCTTGGGCGTCGGCTTCTCGCCGTTCTTGAGGCGGTCGAGCGCGGTCTGTGCTAGTTGCGATTGCTCTATCGGCGGCATGTTGTTCGGACCGACGATAGCTTTGATCCGGTCGAGGACATTCCCGACCGGCTGATTGCCGAAGGCGCGCGCCGCCCGCGCCAGATACAGTTCGTGCTTCTCGTCCATCACCGTCCCTCACGCGATCTGCCGTTCGTAAAGTTTCGTCCCGTCGGGGGCATGAACGATCTCGTTCAGATTCTTCCCTCTGAACTCGACGGTCATGTAGCCTTGCGGTCCGTACTTGTTGGGGTCGTCGCTGTCGCCGATAAACGGGTTCGGTCCGTCGAGCGCGCGACCGCCGGGGGTGAAGTTCTTCTTGGGGAGAACGAACCAGTTGGAGTTAGCCGGGTCTTTCGTCCCGCCAAGCTGTGCCCAGTCTTTACGAAAGTACGGGTAGCCGCCGTGCCCGACGCAGCGACCGAAGAGTCCCCACAGATCGTGCTGGTCGTAGATCACGCAGCGATGCTCGTGCCCCCAGTACCACGCGAAGAAATGTTTGCCGGTCAGCAGGTCGCCGATCCTGGCGGTGAGATTGGGGTGCTGTTCTTCGAGCCAGGAGAGCGGCTGGTGGTGTGAGAAGACGATGATCCTGCGGCTACCTCGATTCTGCGCGATTTTACGCAGCCACGCCGCCTGATCCTTCGCGAGGTCTTTATCGATGTAGCCCGTATCCAAGCCGCAGAGAATCCAGTTGTCGTTTTGCAGCGCGAAGTAGCTTGCCTTCTGCCCGAACTGCTTGAGCGTCTTCCCGAAGTAGGCGTGCCCGCCCGTGTACATCTCGTGGTTCGAGTTGCAGGCGCGACTCGTCGTGCCTGGATTCTTGGGCCAGAGATCGAGGAACTGTTTTTGCACTTCGTGATCGTCGCCGGAATAGTAAACGTCGCCGAGGTGCATCAGCAGCTTGTAGCCCTTCCCGTCTTTGGGAATCTCCTTTTCTGCCTCGATGCTTTTGGCGCTGACGGGCGCGCCGTACATTCCCGTGCCCCAGTCGCCAAGGATTGCCATGCGGAAGTCACTCGGGTTGCCGGGGAGCGTCTCAGGTTCGGGCGGCGCGACGAGCCACTTGGCGGGCTTGATCTTTTTCCACCAGGTGAAGAAGCTGCCGATCCATCCGAGCACGTCTTGATCGTCGAACCTCGCTTCCTGGACTCCGGCGGGCATCGCTTTGATCTTGCCCTCCTCGCTGGCTTTCATCGCCAGAAAAGTTTGCAGGAGCGAGGCGACGTGGTGGTCGGGCGAGACGAGCACCTTCGACTTCGCCTGCGCGTCCGCCGCTTCGAGAACCTTCAGGGCGTTGCCCAGCGCGGCGAGACGGCTTGCCGCCTCGACAGGGTTTTTCGTCTTCGCCTCGGCTTCCGTTTGCGCCCGGCTCATGACGGCTTCGTGATTCTTGTTGAACGCCTTATTGATCTGGCGAAACGTGACGAGCGGATTTGTCGTGCTCATAGCAAGCCTCCGAGAGTTAAACCGACCATCTACTCACGCGACGATGACACCACCGCCGAAAAAGCCGACCCATCCGCGCCTCTCACGAAAGGCTGGACTCAACTGGCGAACGGGCTTGCCCACCACACGATGGAAGCGCCCCGCGCGGGAGAAACCGGTGACGGCGCTCTTCGAGATGAAGAGATGGCTCTACACGAATGACAAACGCGTCACCTGTTCCCTTTAATCCAGTGGCTTACGTGAGGCTGACGAGAGCGAGCCGCGTCAGCGGAAATGTGTTCGACCGAAGCGCGTCAAAGATTTCGCGCGGAGTCCTGAGACTGACGAAGTGATCCGTCAACAGGATTGAGCGAGGATGCAGCGCGGGAAAGATATTACTGTGAAGGAATGAAGTCAATAGCTACACGCTCGCCGAAAAGGTTCTGGTCAACGTCGGGCGAACGGGTTGGGAGGAAGGAAGTGAAGTCGTAAAATTTAACCGGAGCGGCGAGAGAAGTCGGCGCGACAGGAGTAAGACGATGGTGATCGTTTCCTCAACCTCGTTACATCACCAAAAGCGTAGGGGCAGGGCTCGTGCCCTG
>JAVXVR010000328.1:0-4830 GCA_032230165.1 Acidobacteriota bacterium
CATCTGGTAAAGCCCGCTGCCGCCGATGATTCCGATCTGTGCCGTCGCCATGAATTTTTGCACCTATTCTTCTAACGCTTGGTCTCTTCTTGCGCAACCGCGCGCAGCTTCCCTTCCTCTTCGACGAGGCGGCAGAGCGGCGCTTCGGGGTCGTGATAGAAGAGGCAGAGCCAGTCCTCGCGCGCGGCTTGCGGCAGCAAACGCTTTTTGGCTTCGAGCGTCTCTACGGGGTAGAGATCGTAGCCCATCACCCACGCGAAGGGGACGTGCGCGCGCGTCGGGACGAGATCGGCGAAGCCGAAGAGTGTCTGCCCGCCGCGCTCAAGCCGCGCGCACTGCATCGTGCGCGAATGTCCCGGCACTTGCTCCATCGATAAGCCCGGCACGACCTCGTATGTCGCGGGCTTCAACTCAAGCTGACCCGATTCGACGAGCGGTCGCCAGTTATCGGCGAGGTAGCTTGCGCGGTCGCGCTCGTGAGGCGACTCGGCGTGCGCGAACTCATCCTCCGCGACGAAGTAGCGCGCATTCGGGAAGGTCGGCACGACGCTGCCCCGCTCGTCGAGTCGCGTGTTCCCGCCCGCGTGATCGAAATGGAGGTGCGTGTTAACGACGATGGTGATCTCTTCCGCACAGTACCCGGTCGCCGCCTCGACCGATGCGCCGAGCGTGCGCTCGCGCTCGATGCCGTACATGCCCGACTGCTTCTGAGACCACTTGTCGCCGATGCCCGTCTCGACGATGACGCGCTCCGTCTCAGTCTCGACGAACAGGCAGTTCATGCTGAGCCGCACACGGTTCTGCTCGTCCGGCGGACAGTCCCTCGACCACAGGGTGCGCGGGACGACGCCGAACATTGCCCCGCCGTCCAGACGAAACTCCGCGTCCGGCACGACCTCCACACGGTAATCACCCAAAAACATAAGTATGAACGATGAACGATGAACGATGAAGTAAAAGCCATGTGCCTTCACTTCATCGTTCATCATTCATACTTCATCGTTATTTTTTCCCCGGCTTCGCGTTCGAGTTGCCGTTGCCGCTCTTCGAGGGGGGCGCAGGCGGGGGCGCTTCGCCGGGCAAGCTTTCGTCCGCCGCGCCGCCTCCGGGATTCATCACGGGCGGCGTTGGCTGCGGCATGGGCGGCGCGTCGATCTTGAAGTCGTCGGGGACGCTGATGTGAGAGCGTTGCGCGATCTCGTCAATGAATTTCTGCCGCTTCTCCTTCTCGACGGCGGCGCGCGCCGTCTCGCGCGGCGACTGCGGCGGCGCGAACGGGTTGGCGGACGGCGCGCTTTCATTCTTAATCAGGATGTGGCGCGCGTGGACTTCCTCCACGTCATTTCCCTGTTCGTCCTTGCTCGTGCGCTTCTCTTCCATCTTGATGACGTGGAAACCGAAGGGCGTCTCGACCACGTTGCTGATCTCACCGGGCTTCAAGGCGAACGCCGCTTCCTCAAACGGCTTGACCATCATGCCGCGCTTGAACCAGCCGAGATCGCCGCCCTTGTCCTTGTTGCCCGTATCGGCTGAATACTCCTTCGCCAGCCCGGCGAAGTCCTCGCCCGCGCGCGCGCGCTTCAAAACGTCCTCCGCCTTCGCGCGCGTCTTGCTGTCGTCAAGCTCCGGGTGCTTGGCGATGTAGGCGTCGATCTCCTGATCGGTCGGCTTGGTCTTCTCTTCGATCTGCTTGGCGTTGTCTTTGGTGTACTTGCGCGCGAGCACCTGCGCCTCCTGCACTTCGATGAGAAGCTGCGTGCGCCGCTCCTTGTCCACGCCAGCCGCCTTGGCTTTGCGCGCGACGACCTGCGTCGGACCCCACAGCTCATTCTTCAACTGGTTGCGCTGCTCCTCGGACATGCCGCCCGCCGAAGGCAGCAGTCCCAAGTCCTGCACGTCTTTAACGAACTGCTCGAACTTCTGATCCTGACCCGGCTCCTGGAGAAACTTGTCAACCTCGTCTTTGGTGTAGAGCTGATCGGGATTCGTCTTGCCTGCATCGCGCTGCTTCTGCGCGAAGACCTGCGCGAGCACGAAGGTGCGCATCACTTCGAGCTGCCGCTGCGTGTCGGGCTTGTCGGCGATCCCCGTCGAGCGCGCCTCCTGCGCCATGGCGAGTATCTCGCGCAACTGGTGCGCGAAGTCTTTGCGCTGCTGCTCGTTGCTCGCGAGCATCGACAACTCCTGCGGCGAGCGCGCCATGCCCTTGACGATCTCCGCCACGTCTTCCTGCGAGAGTGTCACGGCGCGGTGACGCCGCGCGTAGAACTGCCACCCGATGAGCGCGACGGCGACGGCGACGGCGATGCCCGCCACGATGAGCGCCTTCGTCGTCCCACCCGTCGCGCCTGTGGCGGGCGCGGCGCTCGCGCGCGGCGGCTGTGGGCGCGTCGCTTCGCTTGAGACGAGCGGCGTGGTCGCAGCGCCGCCCGTGTCGCCTGTGGCGGCTGCGTCGCCCGTCACGTCGCCTGTGGTCGCTTCGGTCGCCGCCTCGGTCGGCGTCATCTCTTCGGACGTTTGCCCGCCCGCCGCTTCGGTCTGTTCGGTAGCAGAGTCAATAGTCGTCTCAGCGCCGCAGCCGGGGCAGACGCTCGCGTCGTCCGGCATCATCGTTCCGCAGTGCTTACAAGTAATCATCATGTTTCCTTTTCTGTCGGTTTATTGCCTCGAATCTCAATGCTCGCGCACGCGCATCGCTCTAAGGTCGCCTGCGCCTGGGCGGGGGTGGGTTCGTTTTCTTCGGTGTCGCCTGCGCGGGCGGCGCAGTCGCCGTGGGTTTCGGCGCGGCTACTTCATCGCCCCTCGCATCGAACGGGGACGACGATGGCGAAGCATCCGCTTGGAAATCGTCGGCGACGTTGACGTGCGCGCGTGCGACCGCGTCGTTAATCAGTTTTTCGCGTTTCTCATTCTCGATCAGCTTGCGCGCCCTCTCACGCGGCGGCAAAGCCCGCAGCGACGCATCGCCCGACGCCCCGCCGAACATGATCAGGACGTGGCGCGCGCGAACCTGCTCGACGGGCTTATTATCCGCCCCCGGCTCTGTCCGCTTCTCCTCTAACTTGATGACGTGATAGCCGAACTGTGTCTCGACCACGTTGCTGATCTCGCCGGGCTTCAAGGCAAACGCCACATCCTCGAACGGCTTGACCATCACGCCGCGCTTGAACCAGCCGAGATCGCCGCCCTGAACTTTGCTCCCCGTATCTTCCGAGTACTCTCGCGCGAGCGCGGCAAAATCTTCTCCCGCGCGTGCGCGCCGCAAGACCTCTTCGGCTTTCGCGCGCAGCTTCGTCGCATCAAGCTCAGGGTGCGCGGCGATGTATGCGTCGATCTCTTGATCAGTTGCCGCCCCCTGCGCGCGAAAAACCTCATTCGAGTAAACCCCCGCGAGCAGACGCGCCTGCTGGTACATAAACATCACTTGGGTTGCGCGCTCTCTGTCAATACCTGCGGCGACGCCCTTGCGGCTGGCGAGCATCACGTTCGCCCAGTTCTGCCGGAGCTGCTGCCGCTGCTCGTCCGTAACTTGTCCGCCCGGCGGCGCGTTGTGCTTCAAGTAGTCCTGCATGAACTCGGCGAACTTCTGATCCTGCCCCGGCTCTTTGAGGAACGCCGCGATCTCCGCCTTGCTGACGACCTCCTCCTGCGACTTCGCGCCTGCCGCCTGTCGCTTCTTCAAGTAGTCGTGCGCAAAAACGTAGGCGCGCGCGAGTTCGAGTTGAAGCTTGATATCCGGGCGCGCGGTGAAGCCCGCCACACGCGCCGCCTCCGCGACGGCGAGCATCTCCTTCAAATCCTCGATGAAGGTTTTGCGCTCCTCCTCGTCGCCTGCGAGCCGCACGCGCGCCTCCTGCGGGACTCCCAACTCGTCAATGAGGAGCGCCAAATCCTGCGCCGACAGTGTGACGCCCTGCGCCTGCGGCGCGCGCTGCGTCGTGTTCGTCGCTGTCGCCGGACTCGCCGGGCGCGTGCGGCGGGGCGGCTGGCGGCGCGGTTGTTGCGCGCACACGTAAGAAACGACAGCGAAGACGACCGCGATACACGCGAACGTATTTTTAACTGAGATCAAAACTACTACCTGTCCTTTTAACTGAGATTAAAACCATCACGCTTGCTTCGCGGACTCTTCGGCTTCGTCCCTGTGCTCGACCAGTTCGAGCAGTACGCCGCCCGCCGCCGCTGGGTGCACAAACGCGACGAGGCAATTCTCCGCGCCCGTGCGCGGCTCTTCGTCTATGAGTCGCGCGCCCGCCGCCTTGAGTCGCGCGAGCGTCGCGCGGATGTCTGCGACGCGCACGGCGACGTGATGAATTCCCGCCCCGCGCTTCTCGATGAACTTCGCGACGGGCGAATCGGCGCGAGTCGGCTCAAGCAGCTCAATGCGCGGCTCGCCCACGGGCAGCATCGCCACGCGCACGCCCTGCTCGGCGACCTCCTCCGTGTGGAAGACCTCTAAGCCAAGCGCGTCGCGCCAGAACGCGAGCGCGTCCTCGATCTTCGGCGTGGCGATTCCGATGTGCTCGATCTTCATTTTTAAGCACTCAGCAGTCAGCATTCAGCGCTCAGCCAAATCAGCCCCTTGTTTTTGGCTGAGTGCTGACTGCTGAGTGCTTTTTTCCAAAAACTCATCCACAGCGGAGTAAGGGTCGCGCCGCTTGGCGGCGACTTCGAGCGCGAGCGAGTCGAGCCTTGAGCGCCGCGCCTCAATTGCGCGCTGGCGCATCCTCGAGCTATTGCGTGAACGTCTGCTCGCACGCGCACTCGGCGGCGTTGATGCGAACAAGCAACTCGACGCGCTCGCGCTCGAAGTTGCCGCCAAGCGGCGCG
>JAVXVR010000339.1:0-3890 GCA_032230165.1 Acidobacteriota bacterium
GGAAACGAGATTCGCGCCCGCACTATTTTTTGCATCCGCGCCGCGCGCCGCGCGTGTCATAATCCACAACCGTGAGGCGCGTCCGGCACATCCTCAAGTCTTCCCTGCTCTGCGTCATGCTCGCTGCGCTGACGCCGGGACGCGGCGCGGCGCAAACGCCACAGCCTAAAACTCAGACCACGGGAAGCGCGACCGACCGGCAGAGCCGTGCGACGGCGACGAAGGACAAGCCGCCGCCGCGTCGCCCCGTCGAGATCGAGAACCTCGTCAACGACGCGCGCACGGTGCGTGCAGAGTTCGACGCGGACGTGTTGATCCGACTCGCCGGATCATCGAACCTCGTCGCGGATCGCACGTGGAAGCGTGAGCTGCTCGAAGAAGCCTTCCGCGCGGCGGGGGGCGCGAGCCAGCCCGTCAGGCTATACAGCTACGACGGGCAGGTTGACACGCGCCCCGGCTATCTCACGCGCGCGCTTGCGTTGCTGATGGACGCGATGTCGCTGCGCCTGCGCGTCGTCGCCGCGTTGATGAAAATCGACAAGCGGCGCGCGCGCGAACTCTTCGCCGAGATGCCGCCAAAACTTCCGCTCCCGCGCGTCGAATGCGAGGACGCTCTGGTCGCCGACGTGTCCGAGTTCTACGACATGCTCACGCGCGTCGCGCGTGAGGCTTTCACGCCCGCCGAGCGCAGTCGCGACGAGGACGTGCGCTTCGTCGAAACTTACGTGGACAACATCACCTCCCCGGCACAGGTTCGACCCGTCGTGGAAGTAATCGCCGCCGTCGGCGACACGCCCGCGCGCGTGGAGACGCTCACGCGAGCATACGCAAAAGTTTTGCGTAACCTGAACGGCGACGACCGCACCTTCACGGCTTATCTCGACAACTCCGCCGGTGGCATCCGGCTGCTCGGCGCGAAGAGCGCGGAGCACGGCGTCGCGGCAGACCAGTTGCTTGCGTCCGCGCGCGACTATTTCACGCGCCACCTCACCGCCGTGCGCTGCGCCGACAACGTGCGCCGCGCCGCGCGCTCCGCCGAGCTGTTCAAGAGTCTGGATGAAATTTTGTCAGAGCCCGCGCCCGATGCGCGTGAGCCGCAACACGCAACGTTTGCGGAGCTGCGACCCGCGCGCGTCGCGGGCGAGATGCAGGTCTTCCGACACTGGCAGACGCCGGCGGGCGCGCGACTTCTGTTCAAGATCAAGGAGCTGCGTTTCGGCGCGGGAGCCGTCGGCGCGCCGCTCTCGGACGCAGACAGGAGGACGCCGCAGTGGGAGGCGCGCCTGTTGGAGTTTCGTAACGAGCTGGCGGACTGGGACGAGCGCACGGAGGCGACCGCCGAAGACTACTTTCACCAGAAGTGCGTTCTGTATTGGGCTCTCTTAGAACTCGTCCCGCCGGGCGCGGCACAGGATCAAGTGCTCGCGGACTACGTCGCCTTCCTGCGCAAGCCGACCGTCCAACAGGACAGTCCGCTCGAATGGTTCATGCACGTCAAAGATTTACTCGACCTCACGCGCCGCACCGCGCCGGAGACGCCACCCAAGCGCGCCAAACTGCTCGACGCCCTACGCGATTCTGGCGATCCTGTCCTGCGTCTCTACTCGAACCTTGAGAGACTACTCCCGCCGCCCGCTCCACAGCCGCCGCCGAAGATCGTCGCCGCGCCGCCCGAATCGAAGTGACGCGAAGCGGCGCGGTCTCTCATTTCACGTCGGGCGGCGCGTCGCCCCTGCCCCGCCCGCGCCGGTTGTGGCGCATCTCTTCCTTCACCTGCTGAAAGCGCTGCCACTGCTCGGGCGTGAGCACCTTCTGGAGACGCTCGTCCGCCTGCCGCCGAATCTCCGTGACGCGCGCGGCGGAGTCTTTGCGTAGAGAGCGCAATTGCTCGCGCGTGTCGCCGAAGATTTGCTGCACCTGAGCTTTCTGGTCGTCGCTCAGTTGCAAGCGGTCTGACATCTCCGCGAACCGATCCGATCTCTCCTGCGCGGGTTTTTCCCTGAGCCAGCCGTAATAGACGCGCGGGGCGAGCGTGCCCGCCGCCGCGCCGAGCAGGAAGATGACGAGCGCGGCGGCGCGCACCTGCCACTTGTTTCTGGTGTTCGTGTCCATCTCTACCTCACGTCGCCTTCGTCCTCGTCGTAGATCGCCGTCAACACCTGCCCGTAACTGATCTGATCGTCCGTCGCATCGTCCTGATTGAGGATCACGTCTTCCGCCGTGGAGGGGCTTGAGACCGACGCCACGTCCGACGCCGCCGGTTCGCCGCTCGTCGGCGCGGGGGCGAGGAAGGTGAGACCGGCGAGCAGCGCGACCGAAGCCGCCATCGAGCCGACGAGAGCGCCCGCCGTCTTCCACAGCCGCGCGAAAGAGAACGGGGCATTCGCCGCCTGCCGCTCGCGCAGCGCGGCGAGGACGCGCGTCTGGAAGAAGGGCGACGGCTCGAACGTCGCGGCGGCTCCCTCTTTGACGAGTAGCGACGCGACGCGCGCGGCGTCGTAGGCGCGACGGCAGTCCGCGCAGGCGTCGGCGTGCGCGCGCACCGTCTTCAACTCGTCCTCGCTCAAACTCGCGAAGGGTGCGCCTTCAAGGATGTCCGTGATGTGCCTGTCTTTCATCTCTCACCTCGCGCATGGGTCTCCACGCGTCTGAAACAATTCCTTTAGCCCGCGCTCTCTAAACTCCCGCCGCTGCTTCGGCGTCGTCCGCTGCGGGCGAGCAGTTTCTCCAGAGCCGCGCGCATCCGTCGGCGCGCGCGAAACGCCTGAACTTTAACCTTCGACTCTGACCAGCCGGTCATTTGCGCCACCTCTTTGACGGGCGTCTCCTCGCCGTCAACGAGCGTCAGGACGAGCCGATCATCTGGCGACAGGTTCGCGAGCAATCGCTCGGCGAGATCGGCGGCGACGAGTTTGTCTTCAACCGACGACCGGCTCTGTTCGGTCAACGCGTCGGCGGCGTGCTCATCGAGCCACGCGCCCTCGTCCTCGGTCAGCTCGGAGATCATCGTTTCGGGTCGCCGCTTAGCAGTGCGCAGCAGGTTGAGGCACGTATTGGTGGCGATGCGCGTGAGCCAGCCTTCGAGCGAGCCGCGCCCTTCGAAATTTTCAAGCTGCGTGAACGCCTTCAAGAAAACTTCCTGCGCGACTTCTTCGACCTGCTCGCGCCGGCGGAAGAAGCGGCTCGCCGTGCGGAAGACGCGCGGGCTGTAGCGGCGCACGATTTCCGCGAAGGCGGACTCGTCGTGCGTCGCACGTCGCGCCAACTCCAAGTCTGACGCCTGTTCGAGTCCTTCCGGCAGAGGCGCTCCCCATCGCGAAAATTTACGGGCGGCGGGCGCGCCGTAAACGACGCGCCCGCCTTCGCCCGGTTAAGGGTTTACTGCTGCTGCGGCTTCTGATCGTTGTGGCGTCCGCCGCCGCCGTTGGCTTTGAACTGCTCGCGCCGCTGCTTGGCTTCGGCGCGGCGCTGTTCCATCTGCGCCTTCTGCTCCGGCGTCAGTACCGAGAGCATCTGCTGTCGGAGGTTGAACTCCGCGCCCATCAGTTTCGCCTCGATGCCCGCCGCTTCGGTGAGCTTCTGCGTGGCGAGCGCCTCGTTGAACGTGCCGCCCGCTTCAGCCTGACGCATCTCCTCGTGCTTGGCGCGAAGCTGCTCGCGCCAGGACTTGGTGCTCTCGGCGAAACTCTGATGAAGCTGCTTCATCTGCGCCTTCTGCGCGTCCGTCAGGTTGAGCTCTCCGAACATCTCGCCGCCGAAGCCGCGCCCGCCGCGCTCCCCGCCGCGACCACCGCCGCCCCACTCGCGGTGCTGCCCATGTCCTTTGCCCTGATCCGTCCCGCCGCTCTGCTGAGCGAGCACGACCGTGGTTGCCAGCGCCACGGTTGAGA
>JAVXVR010000353.1:0-2508 GCA_032230165.1 Acidobacteriota bacterium
GCCCGGCGTGATCCGCACGGCGGCGGGCGGCACGCTCTTCCTCGACGAGATCGGCGATCTCCCGCTCGACATTCAGCCGAAACTTTTGCGCTTCCTCCAAGAGGGCGAGATACAACCGTTAGGCGAGCAGCGACCGGCGAAGGTGGACGTGAGAGTGATTGCGGCAACGAACACGGACTTAGAGCAGATGGTAGCGGACGGTCGGTTTCGCGAGGACTTATATTATCGCTTGAACGTCATCCGTTTGAGAGTCCCGCCTTTGCGCGAGCGCAGACTTGAGATTCCGATCATCGCTAATCATTACCTCAAACACTTCGCCGAGAAGTTCGGTCGCGACGGCATACGCATCTCGCCCGAGGCGATGGACTTGCTGATGGTCTGCGACTGGCCCGGCAACGTCCGCCAACTGCTCAACGAAATCCAACGCATCGCGGCGCGCTCCGAAGAGGGAATGGTCATCACGCCCGACCAGCTCTCGCCTGAGCTTCAGCGAACCTCATCTCCATTCTCTGCGCCCGGCGGCTCGACCGCTTTCTCGTCGGCAACGTTTTCCGTGCCGGAAGACCTGACGCTTCCCGAAGCGGTCGAAGAGCTAGAGCGCCGCATGATCGCCGACGCCCTGCGCAAGCACGGCGGCAACATTTCGCGCGCCTCGCGCACGCTCGGTATCACGCGACGCGGTCTCCAACTCAAGCTCGGTCGCTACGCCATCAACGCCCGCCCCTGATCAAACTCGCCTCGTTAAAATTTCGTTGACCGCGCGAAGCTGATCGTGTATCCACATCACGACATCCGCGCAAGTTTCAATCCACTCCGAGTCACTTTGAGGTCAACATGAGAGTAAGACCCACGCTGTCGCAACTCGCCCGCGTCGCGCTCGCGCTTCTCCTGCTCGCGGGGCTGTGTCTCGCGCAGACTCCGCAACAGCCGCCGCCGCTCGTCATCCCGCCGGAAGTCGCGGTGCAGAAGAACGTTTTGATCTCGATGCGCGACGGCGTGCGCCTCGCGGCTGACGTTTATCTCCCCGCGAAGAGCGGCGCGGCGATTCCCGGCAAGTATCCGACAATCTTAGAGCGCACGCCTTACGACAAGACCGGGCGCGGCGATATCCGCGAAGCGATCTTCTTCGCCGAGCACGGCTACGCCGTCGTCCTCAACGACGTGCGCGGTCGCTTCGCCTCCGAAGGCACTTGGCGCATGATGATAGACGACGGGCGCGACGGCTACCACACGGTCGAGTGGGTCGAGCGTCACCCGTGGTCGGACGGCAAAGTCGGCATGATCGGCACGAGCTACCCGGGCGGTACGCAGCACGCCGCCGCCGAGATGAACCCGCCGCACCTGACGACGATCATCCCCGTCGATGCGCTCTCGAACGTCGGCATCGCGGGCTTTCGCCATAGCGGCGCGTTCGAGCTGCGTTTCGCCAACTGGATTTTCACCATCGGCGGTCCCACCGCCAAGCGCGCGCTCGAAGACACGGTCGTCAAAGCCGCGCTCGATAAGCAAGCAGCGCAGATTCAGCAATACATCTGGGAGCTGCCGATCAAGCGTGGCACAACCGCGCTCAAGTTCATCCCCGAATACGAGGACTGGTTGATCGAGGCGATGCGTCACGGCGACTACGACGACTACTGGAAGCAGATCGGCTTATCCGTCATTGATAACACGAAAACTTACGCGGACATTCCCGTCTATCACGTGACAGGCTGGTTCGATTCGTGGACGCGACAGGTGGCGATGAACTGGCAGGCGTTGTCGAAAACGAAGCGCGCGCCGCAGCGGCTCATCATCGGACCGTGGACGCATGGCGGCGAGGGACGCAACGTCGCGGGCGAGGTCGAGTTTCCGCGCGAGGCGGCTCTTAGTTTCAACGAGTGGCGGCTCGGATGGTTCGATCACTGGATGAAGGGCACTGACAACGGCGCGGAAAAGATCGCACCCGTGCGCATCTTCCGTATGGGAGGCGGCGACGGTCGCAAGTCGCCGCAGGGAAGGATGCAACACGGCGGGGTGTGGCGCGACGAACAGGAGTTCCCGCTCGCGCGCACGCGCTACACGCCCTACTACTTCCACGCCGACGGCACGCTCTCGCCGCAGAAGCCCTCGGAAGCGAACGCCTCGACGACGTACCGCTTCGATCCTTCTAACCCCGTGCCGACGCTTGGCGGCAACATCTCTTCGAACGCCGGTCTGATGGACAACGGTGCGATGGATCAGCGTTGCCGCGCAAACGTCGTCGGCTGTCGCGACCTGCTCCCGCTCTCTGTGCGCAACGACGTGCTCGTCTTTCAGGCCGAGCCGCTTGCAGAAGACGTGGAAGTGACGGGTCCCGTCGAAGTGAAACTCTGGATTTCTTCGAGTGCGCTTGATACGGACTTCACCGCGAAGCTTCTGGACGTTTATCCGCCGAACCCCGATTACCCTGCGGGCTTCGAGATGAACATTGGCGACTCGATCATCCGCGCGCGCTATCGCGACTCACTCGCGCGGGCAGTGATGATGAAG
>JAVXVR010000384.1:0-4176 GCA_032230165.1 Acidobacteriota bacterium
GCGCGCCAGCCCGCGAGCACGCCGCAGGTGAACAGCAGCGTATAAGTTGATTCTGTCAGCAACACCGAAGAGTAGTAGATGAGCAAAGGATGTAGCGCGATGACGATTGCCGCGAGACGCGCGACGCGATGCCCGTACCACTCGCGCGCGAGCAGGTACACGGGGACAATGAGGAGCGCGCCCGCCGCGACCGAGACGAAGCGACCGGCGAACTCCACGTCGCGAAAGACGAGCGAAGAGAGCGCGATGAGTAGAGGGTAGAGCGGCGGGTAGTAACTGCTTAAGCCCGCGCGTAAGTTTCCGGCGGCGAGCTGGCGCGCGAGCCCTGCGTACACGACGCCGTCGGGCGAGAGTACGCTCTCGACGCACGCGACGAGCAGCAGACGCACCGCGAATCCGATGAGCACGCACGCGGCGACGGCGCGTACTGTCGCGCTGCGCAACAAGCTTGCGCGCGAATTGAACGACACGCGCGCGTCGGGGCGGGCGCGTGGCGCGAAACCGCCCGCCGTCGAAGGCAGAGCCGCGCGTGTGTCGCGCGCCGTGGTTGTTTCCGTAATCAACGACTCTCGACTCTCAGAGGATCGAATCGTCACATGGAAGATCGCAGGCGCAACTTGCGCCCGCATCGTCGTCTGCCGCTCGCCTCAGTCGTCAGTGAGACTCTCGCCGACAAGTCTCGTCGGCGCGAAGCTCTCGCGCGCCGCCGTGCCCTTATGCAACGCGCCTCTCGTGCGCCAACCGTGCGCGACGCGGCAGGCGGCGAAGGTCGCCGCGCTGTAGAGAAAGTAGAGCAGGTGCATCGCGCAGGACGCGGCGGCAAAGCGCGCCCCGCGCAGGCGGAAGAAGAAACGGTACAAAGGGAAGTTGAGCGCGACGACGACGGCGACGAGCGCGAGCGACGCGACGACGAACGGCGCGGTCGGCATGCCTTGCAGCACGCGCGCGACGATGCTGATCGCGAGCGCGAGCGTGGCGAGGCAGACGAGCGACGCGCTCACGCGATCCGCCACGCGCAGGTTCAGCTCGTTGACCATCCTGCCCTCTTCGATGATGAGGCGCGACCATGGCGCGGCGCGGTCGCGTATATCTGCGCGCAAGGTGGTCGCGAGCGTCCAGCGTTTGAGGTGCTTCACTTGCAAGTCGCGTTCGAGCGCGATCTCCAGACCAGCGCGGCGCAGCCTGTAGCCAAGCTCTATGTCTTCGACCGAGGGGCGTGTGTAACGTCGCGCGTCAAAGCCGCCGACCGAAGCGAATGCCTCGCGCCGCACAGCGCCGCAACCCGCCCAGAAGGTCGAAGCGCGGCGTGACGAACGCTGGTGAGTGAAGTGGTGGAAGAGGTTTTTAAACTGCGAGGCGAAATTTCGCTCAGCCGGAGCGTCGTCGTATGAGCCGAAGACCGCTGCGACGCTTTCCTGTGAGCAGAAACATGCGGCGACGCGAGCGAGCGTGTCGCGCCGGACTTCAACGTCGGCGTCAACGAAGAGGAGCAGGTCGCCGCGCGCCGCGCTCGCGCCGAGGTTACGCGCCGCGGCGGGTCCCGCCTGAGTCGCGAGTTGCACGACCCGTGCGCCGCGTGAGATTGCTATCGGTGCGCTCGCGTCCGACGAGGCGTCGTCCACGACGACGACCTCGAAGCGCGCATGACGGGAAGCGAGCAGCGCGTCGAGACAGCGCGCGAGATGCGCCGCACCGTCGTGCACGGGGACGACAACGGAGATGAAGGGCGCGACGCCTGAACGCGACGGATCGTCCTCGTAAACGTCCATTTTCACACTCTCAAGCCTTCACGCTTCGGACTCCGCTACCGCAGACGCCACTACTGCGGCGCGCGCCTGCACGCGCACGGGGACGCGCGGCTGCGTCGCCGCGAGTTGCGCGAGCGCGTTCGCATGGTCGCTGCCCGCGCGCATGTCCGCCTCCTCTTGATATTCGTGATCGGTGTTGACCTCCCAGAGATCATGCGACGCGCCCAGCACGTTTTCGGCGGCGAGCATGGCGGTGAGCATCGAGTGATCCTGATTGTTGTAGCGGTGCATCCCATTGCGCCCGACGAGTTGGAGGTTCGGGAGCGAGCGCAGAAACTCGCGCACCACGGCGAGCGACTGTTTGTAGGTCGCGTCATAGACAGGGTACGCCTTCGGCACGCGCACGACCGTGCCGTCCTCGATCTCGGCGGCGCGTGCGAGACCGAGCTCTTCGATCTCGCGCTTGCCGAGTTCGACGAGCGCGGCGTCCGACATCGTCCAGAGCCCGTCGCCCTCGAAGCAGAAGTATTCGAGACCGAGGCAGGTCTTCGACTGATCGGGAACCATGTCGGGGCTCCAGTTCTTATAGTTCTGTACGCGACCGAGCCGCACGCCCGCGTCGTGAATGTAAATCCAGTTGTCCGGGAAAACTTCGGCGCGATTGACGACGAGCACGACGGTCAGAAAATCGCGGTAGCGCAGAGCCTCGGCAGCCGCGCGCACCTTCGCAGGCGCAACCGGGTCGAGCTTTCTGATCAGCTCGCGCGCAGGGATCGTGCTGATGAAGTGTGCGCCCGCGACCGTTTCGCGCCGACCGTTGCGTGACACTTCCACCGACTCGACGCCTGCGCGCCCGCGCCGGATTCGCTCGACGCCCGCATGGAGGCGAACCTCCCCGCCCTGCTCACCGATGCGCTCCGCCATCGCTTCCCACATCATGCCGGGTCCGCGTCGCGGGTAGTTGAACTCGCCGATGAGCGTCTTGACGACCGCACCCGCCCGCGTGCGGTCGCCGCTCGATCTGCCGAGCAGTAAATCTCTGATGAGCACGGAGAGCGACAAGCCGCGTATGCGCTGCGCCGCCCAGTCAGCCGTGATCTCTTCGCAGCGAATGCCCCAGACCTTCTCGGTATAGGTCTTGAAAAATTTTTCGTAGAGTCGCCTGCCGAAGCGGTTCGTCACCCACTGCTCGAAAGTCTCTTCCGCATGTTGCGGGCTGAGACGCGCGCGCGCGTAGCTCGCGAGGATCAAGAGACCTTCGCGCGCGCCGAGGCTCGCGAGCATCGAGGAGGCGCGCAAAGGGTAGTGGAAGAATTTTTTATTGTAGTAGATGCGCGAGAGGCGCTGGCGGGATAGGAAGTCTTCCGCAGGCAAGACCTCGCGCCAGATGTCTTCGACGGCTCTGACCTTCGTGTAGAAGCGGTGCCCGCCGATGTCGAAGCGGAAGCCTTTGTAGTTGCCTGTGCGCGCGAGCCCCCCGACCGAGTCGCTTTTCTCCAGCACGACCGCCGCGACGCCCGCCTTCCCCAGCTCGTATGCCGCCGTCAGACCCGCCGGACCTGCGCCGAGCACGACGACCTTTTCAAGCTCTCGCTCTCTCATGTCCGTCCGTGAATTTGAATGCCGAAGAATTGGAACGACGTTAGAACGACCAAGGACGCGCGCGCCTCGACCGACGAAAAAATGTCGACGCGCAAGGGGCAAAGATGTCGGCGCGAGCTTCAATGCACCTTAAACGAACCGGGTCGAAAATAACAAGACTTTTCCGATCCCGCAAACGCGACCGAAACCCCCTGGGCGCGGCAGACGCCGCCGCCGCCAACGCGTCAAACTTGTTGCGCCCCCGCGCGCCGCGGGATAGAATACGCGCCACAGTCCTTATTCGTCTTCTTTTTCATCGCCGAAAGCCGATAGTCGTAGCCGTTTCCCCTTCGCGCCCCGTCGCGGCTCGCCCGGCGATAGCCTACATACCCGAACGGATTTTTTTTGAGTAAGGAGACCCACCATGAGAAGAAATAGACTATTAGTCTGGACGCTCGCCGTCGCGATGCTCGCGCCGTCTGCCGCGCTCGCGCAGCGCAAAGGCGCGCAGAAGAGTCCGACGGCTAAGTCCACGGTTGCCGCGTCGAGCGACAGCTCCGACATTTTGCCGTCGATCAAGTTCACGGAGTTCAGGCTGGCGAACGGTCTGAGGGTCGTGCTGCACGAGGATCACTCGACGCCGATTGTGGGCGTCAACATCTGGTATCACGTCGGCTCGAAGAACGAGACGCCGGGCAAGACCGGCTACGCGCACCTCTTCGAGCACATGATGTTCCAGGGCTCGAAGCACGTGGCGTCCGATGCGCATTTCCGCATCCTCGAAGGCGCGGGCGCCAGCCTGATCAACGGCACCACGGACTTCGATCGCACGAACTACTTCGAGACC
>JAVXVR010000396.1:0-4625 GCA_032230165.1 Acidobacteriota bacterium
CTGTCGCTAATTGTTCGACGAGCGCCTTATTGATCGCGCCAATCGGGAAGCCGACCCGGCGTCCAGGGCGCGCCCGCCGCTTCCATCTGCTTCTCAAGCGTCTTGAGATCGACATCAACGAGCTGGCGCAACTGCGAGAGCACGCCCTCGAACTCCTGCGCGGCAACTTTGTACTGCTGCTCTGCCGTTTGTGTCGGGCGCGAGAGCGACTGGCTCTGATCGCCGATGACGGAGAAGACGCGATCCGAGATCGACGGCGGCGTGTTCTCGTTGCGCTGGCGAAGGAGCGTATCGCCCTGGAGCGCGCGGAGTATCTCGTCCGTGCGGTCGTCGAGGCGAGTCGCCTGATCGATCATCTTGTTGCCCGGATCAGGCGTGTTTAAAAGCGCGCCCTTGATGGCGACGAGTCGCGGCTTGAGCGCGTTGGCGGTCGAGAGCGCGCCCGTCACGGCGCGTTGCAGTCGCGTGACCTTGCGCTGGAAATCAACCAGAGCCTCACGGTCAGCCGCAGTCATCCCCTCGCGCCCCTCGACCGTCACCTCGAACTGCTGCGGCGTCCCCACAGGCGTCATCACGCCGTTCACACGCTTTGCCATCGAGACCTTATAAGTGCCCGGCAGGACGAGCGAACTACCGCCGCCGCCGAACTGACCGCCACCGCCACCTCCGCCGCCACCGCCACCACCTCCGCCGCCTCCACCGCCGGCAGGCGCTCCCGTGACGGCGACGGGCGCGTAACGCAAATCCCAGTTGACGCGCTGGAAGCCGGGCGCGGGTGGACCCGTCATGCGGCGCACGATGTTGCCCGATGAGTCCGTGATGGTGAAGACCATCACCGGCGGCTCTTCATCTTCTTCTGCGCGCAACTGCTCTATGGTTGGCTGCGCGGGCGGCTGGTTGCTACGCATCGCCGCGCGCTCCGCCTCCTGACGCATCTGTCGTTTGGTGCGCAGCGCGTCCTTCAAATAATAAGTGAACGTCGCTCCAGAGGGCGGATTGTCGGCGGTGAAATACGACTCGCCCTGAAACGACTTGCCGTTGCCGCCGATGGGCTGCGCCTGTATGTACATGAGCGTGTTCTTGACGGGAAACAGCGTCGCCTCCTGCGCGAGCATTTCCGGTTTCAAGAGACGCAGCGGCGTGTAGTTGTCGAGGATGTAGATGCCGCGCCCGAATGTGCCGACGACGAGGTCGTTCTCGCGCTGCTGGATCGCGATGTCGTGCACGGCAATCGTCGGCATCCCACCTTTGAGCTGCACCCACTTTCCACCGCCGTCAATCGAGAACCACAGCCCGTACTCCGTGCCCGCGAAGATCAGATCGGGGTTGACGTGATCCTCGGCGATGGCGAGGACAGCACCGTTCTCAGGCAGGTTCGCGGCGATTGATGTCCACGTGCGACCCGCGTCCGTGCTCTTCAGCAGATACGGCTTGAAGTCTGCGTTCTGGTGATTATCGAAGGCGGCATAGACCGTGTTCACATCGTGGTTCGACGCGAGCAGGCGGCTCACGTAGGCGTTCTCAGGGATGCCGTTGATCTTATCAATCTTGCGCCAGTTCTTACCCGCATCCTCGGTCACGTTGATCAGTCCGTCGTCCGTGCCCACGTAGATCATGCCATCCTTCTTTGGCGACTCTGAGAGAGCCGAGCCGTTGCCGTAGAAGGCGGTCGAGGCGTGGCGCGAGACGGCGTCAACGCTCTGGACGCGACCCATCACAGGCAACAGATTCCGGTTGAGACCGCGCGAGAGCTGACCCGAGACGACGCGCCACGAGTCGCCGCGGTCGTCTGAACGGAAGAGCTTGTCG
This sequence comes from Acidobacteriota bacterium, assembly GCA_032230165.1. Taxonomy (GTDB): domain Bacteria; phylum Acidobacteriota; class Blastocatellia; order Pyrinomonadales; family Pyrinomonadaceae; genus JAIVGV01. The sequence goes on from JAVXVR010000396.1 coordinate 1,810, forward strand.
GCGGCAAAGTAGAGACGCGTGTGCGAGTGAGGGCTGATGATGAAGGGCGAGTCCCAGTTCCAGCGCAGAGGCTCTTCGCCGCGACCAATCTCGGGTTGGATGCCAACGCGCTCGCCCGTGCGCTTGTCGAAGCGCGAGATCGAGCCGTTCTGAAACTCCGTGTAGATCGTGTTCGGGTCGGTCGGGTCAACCTGCGTGCGGAAGCCGTCGCCGCCGAGCGTGACGAACCAGTCGGAGTTGACGATGCCGTTGGCGTTTCGCGTGCGCGAGGGTCCGCCGAAGTTGAAGTTGTCTTGCGCGCCGCCATAGACGTTGTAGAACGGCAAAGAGTTGTCGGTCGTCACATCATAAAGTTGCGTGACGGGCAAGTTGCTCTTGAAGTTCCAGTTCGCGCCCTTGTCCCAACTTTCGTAAACGCCGCCGTCGCAGCCGACGAGGTAATGGTCTGTGTTGTCGGGATCGATCCAGATTTCGTGGTTGTCCACGTGCTTCGATCTCTCTCCGAGCGCGCGGAACGTGCGCCCGCCGTCGTCAGAAACCTGCAAGAGGACGTTCATGAGATAGACGCGATCAACTTCCTTCGGATCGGCGACGATGCGCGCGTAGTACATCGCCGTCTGGTCGGAATCGTTGCGCCGCTCCCAGCTCTCGCCGCGATCCGACGAGCGGTAGATGCCGCCGCGCCGCTCCGCTGCCTCGACGGTCGCGTAGATGACGTTGGAATCAACGGGCGAGATGGCGAGTCCGATGCGACCCAGCTCGACGTTGGGCAGTCCCGCCCTGATCTTCTTCCACGTCGTGCCCCCGTCCGTCGTTTTGTACAGCGCGGCTTCGGGTCCGCCGTTGACGAGCGTCCAGTAGTGTCGGCGGCGCTGGTAGGCGGCGGCGAGGAGCGTGTCGGGGTTATCGGGATCGATGATCACGTCGGTCACGCCCGTGTTCTCGCTGATGCTCAAGACGTTCTTCCAGGTTTTGCCGCCGTCGGTCGTCTTGAAAAGCCCGCGGTCGCCGCCCGGACCCCACAGAGGACCCTGCGCGGCGACGTACACCACGTTCGAGTCGCGCGGATCGATGACGATGCGACCGATGTGCTCAGATTTTTTCAGACCGACGTTGCGCCACGTCTTGCCGCCGTCCTCTGACTTGTATAGCCCATCGCCGTAGGAGACGCTGCGCTGCGAGTTGTTCTCGCCCGTGCCGACCCACACGTTCAGAGGGTTCTTCTGATCGACGACGATCCAGCCGATGGAGTAAGAGCCTTCGTTGTCGAAGACGGGGCGGAAGGTCGTCCCGCCGTTCTCCGTCCGCCACACGCCGCCCGAGGCGGACGCGACGAAGTAGTGACTGTGTTCCTTCGGGTCGACGCCGAAGCCGATGACGCGCCCCGATGTGAACGCGGGTCCGATGGAGCGCAGGCGCAAGCCCGCGAAGGTCGGCGCGGACATCGGCTCGGGCTTCCTCGGCTCGTCGGGTTTCTTCGCCTCTTCGGGCTTCTTCGCCACTGCGGCGGGCTGCTTCGACGCATCCTCCTGCTGCTTCTTCTCTGCCTCGGACTTCTGCGCCTCGTCGCGCTTCGCCTTCTCGACGCCCTCCTTCTCGGCTTGCTTCTCTTGTCGCGCCAGAGTGAGCGTCGCGCTGGTGGCGCAAAGCAGGACGGCGGAAAACAACACGGTCAAAGGTGCGGCGAGTTTCTCTCTAATCGATCTCATGCGCGTTGACTCCTGTTTCAACTGGCGGGTTCGTGCCTGCGGCGGCGTCGGGTCGTCTGCGGCGCGTAAGGCGTGCGGCGCTCAACTCGCGCGCACGTTCCTCGACGCGTGGCGACTGACTTTTGCTTGTCTCAAGGATTACAAAGACGACGTGACAACTCAGACGGTGCGACAAAAACTATCATGATACGTCGCCGCGCGCAAAGAGTTTTGATAAGCGACGCGCTCGGGGTGAGCCGGAAGGGCGACGCACAAAAGAAGAAGGGCAGCGCCGGGGCTACCCTTGGACACACAACTGACATGATGGCTAGGGACGGAATCGAACCGCCGACACCCTGATTTTCAGTCAGGTGCTCTACCAACTGAGCTACCTAGCCTCGGAACAAGTCTGCGAGTATAGGGAGTCGCAAAGAAGACTGTCAACTATTACCGTGGTCTGTAAAGTTTGTCGGATTAGTCACAAAAAAGCGTTGACAGTTTTGCCAAAGGTAGTATAATCCGGCTCGTCAGGATGAAGCTGGCTACCACGGTCAGCGAGTCGCAAGACATCATCCCGGACTAAACTTAGACGCCCGCCAGTGCCAGCTCGAACGCCGACGCCGCCCCCCGGAATCGCAACCTTTGAGCTGGCACAGCTCTTTTCTGAGCCCTTTAACCGCTCGCACCCGCTCGCGCGAACAGCGCATCAGCCTCCCGCACAGCCTCTGCCATAATCTCATTCTCGCTTAACGTCGCCAATTCCCCATCTCGCATGACGATCCGCCCATCAATCAAGACCGTTCGCACGTCGGACGCTTCGGCGGCGTAGACGATGGTCGAGATGACGTCGGGTCGAGGCGTGAGATGCAGTTTGTCGAGCGCGACGACGGAAACGTCGGCGCGCTTGCCTGCCTCCAAGCTTCCGATCTCAGCTTCTAAACCGAGCGCGCACGCGCCGTCGCTGGTTGCCATCCTGAGCACGCGGCGTGCGGGCAGCGCGTCCGCGCCGTGGACGACTTTTTGCAGGAGCGCGGCGGCGCGCATCTCCGTGAACATGTCGAGCCGGTTGTTGCACGCCGCGCCGTCCGCGCCGAGCGAGACGGAGATGCCGCGCTCCAGCATATCTTT
>JAVXVR010000548.1:0-3560 GCA_032230165.1 Acidobacteriota bacterium
GAAGAGCAGCTCGAAGGGGACGAGCTGGACGGGAAGCGACATGACGGGCGGGCGGTGCGTGCGCAGGTGTTCGCGCACGAGATCGAGATCGCGCGCGAGACCGCGATACGCGTGGCGCAGGCGACGATCAATGCGCGCGTTCTCAAGCGTGCCGAAGATGCGCGCGGCGAGTCCCGCGTCTGGGAAGAGCGCAAGCGCCGCGCGGTAGTCCGCGTCCGCGGGCATCGCGCGCCTTGCGCGTTCGTCGCGCGCTCGCCGCGCCTCTTCTTCGGGAGATAATGCGCGCTCGGAGTTCGCTGGATCGTTGATGTAGCCGTCGAGCGCGAAGGCGTCACGCGCGTCCGCGTTTTTCGGATCGTAAAGTTCGGAGAGCGCGTCGAACGCCGCGCGCAGCTCGTGGTTTATCTCCGTTTGCGTTTCGTCGCCCCCGGCGCGCGCGTGCGTGCCGAACTCGATCTGACCGGCGGCGTGCGCGGCGAGAACTTTGTAGAGGCGGAAGTTCAGCGCGTCGTCGGCGAACTCCGCGACCGACGCGGGCAGTTGGATCGTGCGCCCGTCACCGATGCGCGACTCTTCCATGAAGGTGGCGAGCGGCGCGACATCAACCGCGCGACCCGTCAAGCCCTCGACGTAGAAGCGCAGCGTCTGCGCCACCTCTTCTAGTCCGAGCCCATACGCCGCACCGCCGCCGCGCAGGGCGTCGTTGCTGCGGCGCGTCTCAAGCGCGTAGTAGCTGCGACGACGGCGCGCGTCCGCTGTGCCTTCCTGCGTGAGCCCCTCGCGCGCCCAACGCTCGAACTGCTCGACGGTCGTCGCCGCGAGCGCAGACGGAGCGGAGCGCAGGCAAGAGATCGCGGCTTCGGCGTCCACGCGCGCGATCTCCGCGACGACCCGAACGACGCGGCGCGAAAGCTCTACTGTGTCGCCACGCCCGGCGCGTTGCGCGAGCGCGCGGAAAAAATTCGGCGACGTGCGGGCCAGCGCGACCAGCACGGCGTTGCCATGCTCTGCGACCACGCGCAGCAGCTCCGTCCAGTCAGCGAAGACTTCTGGCGCGAGCCGCAGCACCTCGCCGCCGGAGAGCAGCACGTGGAGCGCCGCCGCGCCGCCGCGCTCCAGAAAAGTTCCCGCGTTATCAAGCAGAGCGAGCGCCTGCTCCGCGCTCAAGCTCGCGGTCGCGGCGGGCAGCGCCGCCCAGGCGTCCGAAGCCATCCCTCCGGCGCGCGCCGCGAAGGCTTCCGTCAGCTCAAGCGACGCACGCGCGACGCGCTCTCGATCCACTGCACCGAAATTTTTCTCGAAGTCGGCGAAGACGGCGGGCGCGCTGTTAAGGAAGTCCGCGCTGTGGCGCGCGGAGCGTCGCGCGATCTCGACCGCGATGCGGAAGACGGACGTGAGCATCGAGGCGTCTGTGACGGCGCGCGCAACCTCATGCGCGGTGCGAAAGGTCTCGACCGCGATGGAGGTTGAGAGCGACATCTGCCGCTCGCAGAGTTGGAAGAGGAGTGGTCGCGCGCCGGGCGGAATGTCGGCGAGTCCCGGCGTGCCCGCCGCGAAAAATCCTGCGCCCGTCTCCGTATCCGCCATCGTGAGCCGCCGGCCCAGCTCGCCCCACGCGCGCAGCTCTTCGGCTTCGAGCAGACGCGCCGCTTCGGGAGCCGCGCGCAAAAACTCCATGCTCACTCTCAGACTTAACGCCGCGAGCTGCGCGCTCACTTCGACGACGGCGCGCGCGCGATCCGCCGGCAGGCTCCCGATCTCGCGCGCGACCCGCGCGAAGCTGCGACGCTCCGCGACGCCCGCGACCGCGCGCAGACGCTCGCCGAGCGATTCTTCGACGGAGCGCGCCTCGTCTGTGCGACGCGGCTCGTCTTCCGTGTCAGTCTTTGAAACTTCTTCCCGCTCGGTCACTTCTTGTCCTGCATCATCGAACGGTTGACGGCTTCCGACTGCCCGCGCGGGATGCTCAGGGATTGCCACGCGGCAGACTTGAAGTGCTTCGCGAGGAAGACGATCTGCCCCACGTGGTAAGCGTAGTGCGTGAGCTGCCTGTTGATCGCCATCACGACTGTGTGCGGTAAGCCTCGGATCGCGACCTCGCGCATTAAGTCTTTCGCGCGCAGAGGCTCGACGGCGGCAAACGTCGTGCGCCAGCCCTCTTCCCACCAGCGCAGCACGTCGGCGCGCGTCACGTTCTCATCAATACGGAACTCGGAGTCGCGTTGGCGGTCGGGCTTCTCGCCGTCGGTCGTCAGAAAGTCCGTCCAGCGTGAGCGCATGTTGCCCGCGATGTGCTTGACGTTGAGCGCGACGCTGTTCATCTCCGCATCGAGCGTGCGGAAAAATTCTTCGTCGCTCAACTGCGCCATCGCCTTTTCGCCGAGCTGCTTGTAGTTGCGAAAGACCTTCAGCGCATCTTCGAGGTAATGTTGTGCCAACTCTTCGTTCATTCAGTCCTCACTTGCGGGTGGGGCGCCGACCCTGAGCCTTCTTATGCCCGCCCAAAGAGATAGAATACGAGGTGAAGGGGAGCCCGCTGCCGTCGTCGAACTCGCAACTCGCCGTCAGTGCTGCCTCCGCAATTTCCTCCGCTGTCTCCAAGCGATCATAAACGGCATGTAGCGCGCCGAGCGCGATCTCCCTCCCGCTGCCGATTGCCCAGAAGCGCTCATACTCAAAGACCTCGCGCCACGAGAACATGCCGAAGATGCCATGCCGGTTTGCCACCAGGGCATCAATCTGGCTCGACTCATAAGGATCGCTGTCTCCCTCTCGCGGGTTAAGGAAGAATTCCTCTTTGAGGATGGGGTGCAGCTTTAAGTAAGTTTCGTAGATGTCCGACACGCCATCGAACGACATGGAGCGACCGTGTTTCTTGATCACGCTTTCGAAGGCATTACCGTGCGCTGACGAGCCGACGAGCCCGATATAGGTGTCGCCGGCGCGCACGATTTTGTCGCTCCCCACGTTATAGCTCGCGCCCACTTTAATCGAGCCGGATTTCGTCAGAGTATCGGCGGCGATCACGGCTCTGCCCTGTTTTTTAACAACGATGATGATGGACATAAGATGCTTCGGGAATTGTTAGATGACGGTCGTGACGATCTCGCGGATGCTGCGTTGTAGCTCGCGGTCGTCGGTGATGGGCGAGCAGAGTGCGACTTCGGCGGCGGCGATGGGCGCGATGCCGCGCGCGATGAGCTGCGCGGCGTAGATGAGGAGTCGCGTCGAGACGCCCTCTTCGAGTCCGTGCCCGCGCAGGTTTCTGACCTTGTGTCCGATGAGAACGAGATCGCGCGCCACCTGCGCATCGACGCCGCCCTCGCGCGCGACGATCTCGGCTTCGAGTTCGGCGGGCGGATAGTCAAACTCCAGAGCGACGAAGCGCTGGCGCGTGGACTGCTTGAGGTCTTTCAGGATCGACTGGTAGCCGGGGTTGTAAGAGACGACGAGCATGAAGTCGTCCGGCGCGTCGAGGATCGTGCCGCGCTTCTCGATGGGGAGACGCCTGCGGTCGTCGGTCAAAGGGTGAATGATGACGACGGTGTCCTTGCGCGCTT
>JAVXVR010000445.1:0-3881 GCA_032230165.1 Acidobacteriota bacterium
GGCGAATTGTCTTCCGAGGAAAAGTCGGAGCTTGAGCATTACTTGCAGCTTGAGCACTTGATGCGGCTGGCGAAGGCGCGCGCGCGTCGCTACATCCCAGATGAGTAGGTACGTCAGCGCGGAAGTCCGTCGTCTGGTCGCGGAGCGCGCCGGGCGTCTGTGCGAATACTGCTTGATCGGCGAAGACGATACGTTCCTCGGCTGCGAGGTCGAGCATATCATTAGTCTCAAGCACGGCGGCTCCTCCAATTCGGACAATTTGGCTTACGCCTGTGTCTTCTGTAACCGACAGAAGGGTAGCGATGTCGGATCAATCTCACAGCAGACCGGCGAGTTTAGCCGCTTCTACAACCCGCGCTTGGATCGCTGGTCGGATCATTTCCGAATTGACGAGGATGCTATTACACCCCTCACCGTCGTCGGCGAGGTGACCGCACGCATCTTGCAGTTCAACGCGGGCGAGCGGCTGCTTGAGCGACGCGTTTTGCGCGACGCGGAGCGGTATCCGAGCAAGGCGGCGATGGCGAAAATCGAAGGTGTTTAAGATGCGCGGGCGGCGCAGAGGTACATGTGAGCGGTAAGTACACACTTCTCATCATGCCCGCCGTTGGCTTGTTCCTGCTCGTCATCGGGGTGATGCTCTTCGTCAGAGTCCGGCGCTTCGTCGCGGGCGCGCTGCGAGCGCAGGGGACGGGCATCAGCCTCGCCTCGCACATGCACGGGAGTCGCGCGACCTACTCGCCCGTCATCAGCTTCACGGCGAACGACGGGCGCGAGATCGAGTTTAACGATCCGGTTTCGAGCCGCCCGGCGGGTTATAGCATTGGCGACCGAGTGGAAGTGCTCTACGACTGGCAGGATCACAGCCGCGCGCGGCTCGCGTCGCCTTTTCGACTCTACCTCGCGCCCGCCATCGTCGGCTTCCTCGGATTGGTTTTTACGTCTATCGGGGTCGCCGTGCTCTGGTCTTCGCTCTGACGCCGCGCGGGCGAGATGTGAACGGATGAGCGACGTTAAAACAGCCAGCCGGTTCGACGACCGCGTCGAGAATTACGTGGCGTACCGACCGAAGTATCCGGCGGGCGTGATTGATTTTTTGCGCGACGAGTTGGGGCTGACAACCGCGGCGGTCGTCGCAGACGTGGGATCAGGCACGGGAATTTTGTCGGAGCTGTTTCTTCGCAACGGCAACGCGGTCGTCGGCGTCGAGCCGAACGACAAGATGCGCGCCGCCGCAGAGGTGTTGCTGCGAAGCTATCCGAAGTTCAAGAGCGTTAATGGAACCGCCGAGGCGACGACGCTCGAAGACGCAAGCGTCGAGTTAGTCGCCGCCGCACAGGCGTTCCACTGGTTCGACGCCGGGCGGGCGCGGTCGGAGTTCCGGCGCATCCTGCGACCGGGCGGGTGGACGGTGCTCGTCTGGAACATGCGGCGCACGGAGGCGACCGCGTTCCTGCGCGACTACGAAAAACTCTTACGCGAGTTCGGCACGGATTACGCGCAGGTCAACTGTGAGCAGGTGTCGGAGGAGAGGATCGCGCGCTTCTTCGCAGGCGCGTTCGGGTCGAAACGCTTCGACAACTTCCAGTCGCTTGACTTCGCGTCTTTGCGCGGGCGGCTGCTGTCGTCGTCCTACGTGCCGCTTGCCGGACACCCGAAGTTCGAGCCGATGCTCGAAGCCCTGCATCGCCTCTTCGACTTACACGAGCAGGGCGGACGGGTTAGAATCGAATACGACGCGAAAGTCTATTACGGTCGGCTCGACTGATGCTCCGCGAAGCAGGCACGTCGAGAGAATCGTCTCCTGCATCGCTGAAAACTGAAAACTGAGAACTGAAAACTTTTTATGACTACGCCCGCTACATCAATACGAAAGATCACGGTCGCACATTCGCCCGACTCGGACGACGCCTTCATGTTCTATGGGCTTGCGACGAGTAAGATCGACACGGGGGACTTGCGCTTCGAGCACGTCCTCGAAGACATCCAGAGCTTGAACGAGAAGGCGATGCGCGGCGTCTATGATGTGACGGCGGTGAGCTTCCACGCCTACGCCTACATCGCAGACAAGTACGTCCTGCTCCCGCACGGAGCGTCAATCGGCGACAACTACGGTCCCATCCTCGTCTCGCACGAGCTGGCGAAGCCGGAAGAGTTGTCGAAACTCAAGGTCGCCGTGCCGGGCGAGCTGACGAGCGCTTTTCTAGCCCTGCGCATCTTCTGTCCAGACTTCGCGTACGAGGTCGTGCCCTTCGATAAGATCATCGATCACGTCCGCGAGGGTCGAGCCGACGCGGGGCTCCTCATCCACGAGGGGCAGCTTTTCTATCAGGAACTGGGGCTGCACAAGGTCTTAGACCTCGGCGAGTGGTGGCACGCCGAGACGGGGTTGCCTTTGCCAATGGGCGGCAACGTCATCCGACGCGATCTGGGCGCGGAGACGATCCGCGAAGTATCGCGCTGCCTGCGCGCGAGCATCCGCTACTCGCTCGACAACCGCGCCGACGCGCTTCAGTACGCCATGCAGTTCGCGCGCGACATGGACGTGAAGACGGCGGATCGCTTCGTCGGCATGTGGGTCAACGATTTAACGCTCGACTACACGGCGCGCGGGCGCGAGGCGGTGCAGCGCCTGCTCGACGAGGGTGCGGCGCGCGGCATCATCCCGCGCCGCGTCGCGGTCGAGTTCGTCGAATAAACCTATGGCAACCACCTCCGCCTTCGGCTGCATCTCAAACCTTCACCGAAGGGTCGCTCGGCTCTCTCCCCGGTCGGCGGGCGGCGAAGCCAAATCCAAACAGCTCACAAAGCCTTATGAGACGAAAAAGCCTGCTTAACTTTTTCCCGGCGGCGCTGTGCGCCGTCGCCCTCGCATCACTCGCATTGAGCGCGAGCGCGCAAGGCATCGTCCCCGCGCCCTCTGCCGACGCGAACCGGATCGTCAGCCAGTTCATCGCCAGAGAGACTGAGTTCCAGCGCGCCTTTCTGCGCTACGCCTTCCGCCGCGACGCGGTTATCCAGTCGCTCGGCATGGGCGGGCAAGTGGCGGGCGAGTTCCACCGCGTCTCGCGCATCTCGTTCGACGAGCAGGGCAAACAGTTGGAAAAAGTTTTGACGATGCCGATCCCCTCGCTCGCGCCGTCGCAGACCGACATAGACGATCTCAACACCATCCAGCTCTTCGTGCTCGAAGCACCGAAACTCGCGCAGTACGACTTCAAGCTCGTCGGCACAGAAAAGGTGGACGAGTTGGGCACATACGTCTTCGACGTGCAGCCGAAGGCGATGCCCAACCCGAAGAAGTCGAAGGATCGTTTCTTTCAGGGTCGCATCTGGATCGACGATCAGGACTTCATGTTAGTGAAAGCGCGCGGCAAGGGCGTGCCCGAAGGCAAGGAAGCCTTCCCCGTCTTCGACTACTACCGCGAGCACGACGGGCGCTACTGGGTGCCGTCGCTCGTCTCCGCCAACGACCAACTCGTGATGCCGAGCGGCGAGGTCGTCCGCGTGCGGATACGCGTGAAATACACGGACTACGAAGCGCCGCCCGCGAAGTGAAAAGCTGGGAGCACGGGTATCCTGCCTGCCGTGAGCGCGCGAGCGCGAAAAGAAGAAGCGCCACCGAACAAGAAATTCTTTGATCGGTGGCGCAAACTTTTAAGCGCGAGCACGCGCTTCGGCGGGCGGGACGCCCGCGCCCCAAGTGGTGGAGTTTAATCCAGCAAGGGCTCTAAATTTGGCGACTCAACCTCTGCGGGCGCGGCGGCGTGTGACTTCTGCGGCGGGGCGAGTTTGACTGCCTTAGCGAGTCCCAACAGTTCGAGCGTGCGGATGCCCCACCAGTTCACGTCGATCTCGTACCACGCGAGACCGTGGCGCGC
>JAVXVR010000476.1:0-2672 GCA_032230165.1 Acidobacteriota bacterium
GCCTTGATCACGCGCAGCCCCGCGAGTTCTTCGCAGTAAGCGCTCGACTCGTCGCCGTGCAACTGCGCCGCCGCCACATTCGACTCCGCGACGACGCGCTCGACCGTCGCACGCTCTTCATTCACGAACACCCCGACGCATAAAACTTCCGGCGGCATTCGTTCGACGATCTCACGTGCCTGCGACGGCTCGACGTAGCGCGGGCTGCGCCGGTAGAAGTTGAAGCCGAGCGCGTCCGCGCCTGACTTGACCGCCGCAAGCGCGTCGGTGAGATTCGTGATGCCGCAAACTTTTACTTGAACCATGTCGGAATAATCGTAGGAGCAGGAACAAGCCCTGCCCCTACGATTCTGTAATACGCTCGCTCTTTCCTTTGATCAACGCGCGCAACAATTTTTCCGGCTCTTCTGCGCGCATCAGCGTCTCTCCGATCAAAAAACCTTTGAAGCCGTGCGCGGCAAGGCGATCGAGATCGGCGCGCGTTTGCAAGCCGCTCTCGCTAACGAGCAGCGCACCGGGCGCGGCAAGGCGCGCAAGCTCGACCGAGGTTTCGAGCGAGACCTCGAACGTGCGTAAGTTCCGATTATTCACGCCGATGATTCGCGCACCGCAAGTTTGCGCGCGCCGCAGCTCCTCGCCCGTGTGGACTTCGACGAGCGCGTCCATGCCCAGCTCTTCTTCCGTGAGACGGACGAAGCGCGCGAGCGTCGCATCGTCGAGCGCGGCGACAATGAGCAGCAGCGCGTCCGCACCCGCCTCGGCGGACTCGTAAACCTGCCACTCCTCGACGATGAAATCTTTCCGCAGAAGAGGAAGCGCGACCGCCGCGCGCACGTCGCGCAAATCTCGGAGCGAGCCGCGAAAGAACTGTTCTTCCGTCAGCACGGAGATCGCCGCCGCGCCGCCGCGCTCGTAGGCGCGCGCAAGTTCGGCTGGCTCTATGTCGCCGCGCAGCTCGCCCTTCGACGGCGAGGCGCGTTTGATCTCCGCGATCACGTTCGTGCAGCCTTCGCGCGAGAGCGCGAGTCGCAGGGCGTGCGGCTTTGCATCTTTGCGAGCAGCGAGCGCGGACGCGCGTACTTCACCGAGCGTGCGTGTGGCACAGTCTCGCGCCACTGACCGACGACGCGCTTCGATTATTCTTGAGAGGAAATCCTGCGAGTTCATTCGTGTGCGTTCGTCGCTTCGATCAAACGTTCGAGTTTTTCGAGCGCCGCGCCGCCATCAATACTCTCCTCTGCGAGCCTTGCCGCCGCGTGCGTGTCCTCTGCCGCGCCGCCGACGTGCAGCGCGGCAGCCGCGTTGGCTATGACGAGTGAGCGCGCCGCACCCTTGCGCTCGCCTGCGAGCACGGCGCGGATGATGCGCGCGTTGTCTTCGGCGCCTCCGCCGCGCAGTCCGTCGAGCGCGGCGGGCGAGAGATCGAAGTCCTCCGGCGCGATCTCGAAGAGCCGCACGTCGCCCCCGCTTGCCTCGCCGACTAAAGTTTTCCCCGCGACCGTCACCTCGTCCAACCCGTCGCTGCCGTGGACGACCCACGCGCGCTGTGTGCCGAGCGCAGCGAGCGTGCGCGCCATCTTCTCAACGAGCGAAGCGTGCCACACGCCGACGATCTGTCGCGGCGCACCCGCAGGGTTCGTCAGAGGTCCGAGCAGGTTGAAAGTCGTGTGCACGCCGAGTTCGCGGCGCACGCTTGCGACGCGCGCCGTCGCGCCGTGGTAAAGCGGCGCGAACATGAAGCAGATGTTGTGCCCGTCGAGGCACGCGGCGGAGACGGCGGAAGACGCCGTGACGTTGACGCCGAGCGCGGCAAGGACGTCTGCGCTCCCCGAACGACTTGTCGCGGCGCGGCTGCCGTGCTTGGCGACGGCGAGACCCGCGCCAGCGATGACGAAGGCGGCAGCGGTCGAGACATTGAACGTCTTGGCGCGGCTCGAACCCGTCCCCGCCGTGTCTATGAAACGCCCGTGCCGCGCGCTGACGCGTAACGCGCGCGCGCGCATCGCCGTCGCCATGCCCGCCAGCTCTTCGACCGTCTCCCCCTTCATCGCCAGCGCGACGAGCGCCGCGCCGATCTGCGCGTCGGTCGCCGAGCCATCGATCAGAGAGTCGAGCAGCGCGGCGGCATCCTCGCGCGAGAGGTCTTCGCCGCGCATGAGGCGCAGCAGGAGAGCGCGCAAGCCCCCTGCCAGCGGCGGCTCATCGCGACGCGCGGGCGTCGGTAGCAGCCAGGTCGGGCGTTCATTGCGGGGCGGCGAGTCGTCGTTCATAAAGTCTCGCTCAGTGAATGTATCGCCGATCTTCGGGCGCGGAGCGAATCAACGATGCTTCGATGAGCTACTTTAACCTTAACCGAGCGCCGAAGGAAAATGTTGCTTTCTTGTCGCGCCTTGGTGCTATAATCCGCCGCCCGTCGGAAGTGGCGACGCCTCACGCACGTCGCGACACTTTGACGCCCGCGACTCGAATCCTCCGGCACGCCGCCCAGAGCAGGAGAGCGAAGCGACAGATGTCCTACAGATGCCCCCTCTGCCTCAAAGAACTCACCGCCGCAGATCAGCTCGTCCGCTTCTGCCCCACGCACAACAAGCAGCGACTTGACGCGCCCTTCAACTGCGAGCCGAGCACGCTCACGCGGCGCGTCTTCTGCCCGCGACTTGGCTGCACGAACA
>JAVXVR010000480.1:0-3132 GCA_032230165.1 Acidobacteriota bacterium
CATCGAAGACCTCTCGGCTCTGAACGCCTTGTACCGACCGGGACCATTAGACGGCGGGATGGTTGACGACTACATAGACCGCTACCACGGTCGCAAGCCCGTCGAGTATCTGACGCCGGAGATGGAAGAGATACTCTCGAACACCTACGGCATCCTCGTCTATCAGGAACAGATCATGCAGCTCGCGCAACGGCTCGGCGGCTACTCCTTAGGCGAAGCCGATCTGATGCGGCGCGCGATGGGCAAGAAGAAGCGCGAAGAGATGGCTCTGCACGAGGAGAAGTTCATCGCCGGGTGCGTGAAGAATAAGATCGCCAAGAAGAGCGCGCGCGCCATCTTCCACCTCATGGCGCAGTTCGCCGATTATGGTTTCAATCGAAGCCATAGTGTCGCCTACGCGCACGTCGCCTACCAGACCGCGTATTTGAAGGCGCACTACCCCGAACACTTCTACGCCGCCGTGATGACCTACGTGACGGACGACGCGGCGAAGATTTTCAAGTATGCCTCGGAACTTCGCGCGCAAGGGATCAAGATGCTGCCGCCCGACGTGAACGAGTCCTATTCGGGATTTACGCCGGTCGCGGGCGCGATCCGCTACGGGCTCTCCGCGATCAAAGGCATGGGTCAGACGGCGGTCGCCCCCATCATCGAGGCGCGCGCCGCGCGAGCGTTCACGTCCGTCTTCGACTTCGCCTCGCGCGTCGGCGAAAAGGGCGCGGGCAAGCGCGTCATCGAGAGTTTGGTCTGCGCGGGCGCGTTCGACTCTCTCAAACCTGCGGGCGAGGACTTGCACCAGTGGCGCGCGCGTCTGCATGCGACCGTGGATCGCGCGATGGAGCGCGGCGCGCGCGAGCGCAAGGCGCGCGACCGCGGGCAGGCTGATATGTTCGGCGCGGCGTTCGGCGCGGGCGGCTCGACGGGCGCGGACGAGCAACCCTGCGCGCCTGAACAGGCGACCGCGTGGTCGCACAAAGAATTGCTCGCCAATGAGAAGGCGGCGGTCGGCTTCTACGTCTCCGGTCACCCGCTCGAAGACTACGCCGACAAGATCGCACAACTGAACTGCACGCCGATCACGGAACTCGGAGACGTTGAACCGAACGCGCGCGTTCGCGTCGCAGGCATCGTCTCTGACTTCACCGTGCGGACGACGAAGAAGGGCGACCATTACGCTTTCTTCCGCCTCGAAGACGTGACGGGCGCTGGCATCAAGTGCGTGCTCTGGCCCGAAGCCTACAAGACGAAGGGCAAGGAGGCGGCAAACGACGCGGCGCTGCTCGCCGTCGGTCGCCTCGATGGCGGCAACGAGACGACCTTGAGCATCATCTGCGACGAGGTCGCGCTGCTGGAGCGTGCGAAAATCCCGACGCACCAAGCGTGGACGGTGCGTCGCAACGGCAAGTCAGTCCCGCAGGCGGTCGCGTTAGAGTTCCCACTGGGATCGGACGCCGCCAAGCTCGGCGAAGCCGTCATCGAGATGCTCATCGCCAACCCCGGCGAGTGTGAGGTCTTCATCGACGTGCCCCTCGGCGCGCAAGAAGGCGGTCACGTCGTGCGCACGAAGGCGGCGCGCTTCATCAAAGTCCACCCCAGCCAGAACCTGAAAGACGATCTCCTCGCGAAAGGCGTGCGCGTCCGCCTGATCGACGCTGGCTCGGCAGTTTGACGCGTCGCCCTGGGAGCGCGGGCATCCTGCCCGCCTTGAGCGCGAGAGCGCGAACGAAAGATTCGCTTGCTCCCAGTGTTGAAGAGAAGTGAGAACTTTTAAGCGTGCCCGGCGCACGCACAGGCTGGGTAGGATGCCCGCGCTCCCAGCGAGAACACCCGCATATCTGTAATAAGGAGACCCACATGAAATCTCGTCGTTTGCTGCAACTCTGCGTCTGCCTCGTCGCGCTCGTCGCGGTCGCGGCGACGGTCGGCTCGCGCGCGGCTGCGCCCGCGGGCTACCACGTCATGAAAACTTACAAGCTCGGCGGCGAGGGCAGCTGGGATTACCTGCTCGTGGATAGCGCCGCGCGGCGCGTTTACATCTCGCGCTCGACGCACGTGATGGTCGTTGATGCCGACACGGGCGCCATCGTCGGCGACATTCCGAACACGCCGGGCGTCCACGGCGTCGCGCTCGTCCCCGATCTCAACAAGGGCTATACGTCGAACGGAAGAGACAGCAGTTCGACTGTCTTCGACCTGAAGACCTTGAAGACGCTCGGCACGGTCAAGGTCGGGCAGAACCCTGACGCGATCACTTACGACGACGTGTCGAAGCGCGTCTTCACCTTCAACGGCGCGAGCCACGACGCGACGGCGATTGATGTGAAGACTGACACCGTGGCGGGCACGATTCCTCTGGGCGGCAAACCCGAAACGGGTGTCGCGGACGAGCACGGGCACATCTTCGTCAACGTCGAAGACAAGAGCGAGATCGTGGACATTGATACGCGCAAGCTGACAGCCGTCGCCCACTGGTCGCTCGCGCCGTGCGAGGAGCCGACGGGGCTGGCGATGGATCGCAAGCACCGCCGATTGTTCGCCGGATGCTCGAACAAATTGATGGCGGTCGTCAACGCAGACACCGGTAAGGTCGTCGCGACGCCGCCCGTCGGCAGCGGCGTTGACGCGAGCGGCTTCGACCCTTCGACCGATCTCGCGTTCACCTCGAACGGCGAGGGCACGCTCACGGTCGTGCACGAAGACTCGCCCGACAAGTTCACGGTCGTCGAGACCGTGCAGACGCAGCGCGGCGCGCGCACGATGTCGGTGGACACGAAGACGCACAGGGTGTTTCTCGTCTCCGCCGAGTTCGGACCGCCCCCACCCGCCACAGCCGAAAGACCAAGACCGCGCCCGTCGGTCGTGCCCGGCTCGTTCACGCTCATCGTGTTGGAGAAGTAGATCGGCTCAAATACGTGGAGGGAGAAGATCGTGGAGCGTCTGAAAGACAAGGTCGCGCTCGTGACGGGCGCGTCGAGCGGCATCGGCAAGGCGATCGCGACGCGCTTCGCACAGGAGGGCGCGCACGTCGCGGTGAACTACCGCCCCGGCGGGAAGTTGGACGAAGAGGCGGCGCGTGCGGAAGCCGCCTCTTTCTCTCCGACCGCGCTCGCCGTCGCGGCTGATGTGAGTAAG
>JAVXVR010000497.1:0-4468 GCA_032230165.1 Acidobacteriota bacterium
GTCTGCCCGCGATGGTGCGCGCTGCCACGTGCATCATCACCGATTCGGAGAGCGTCCGGCGCGAGGTCTGCGAGCACCTGCGGGTCGCGCCCGAACGTGTGACCGCCGTGCCGCTTGCGCCGCGCCGCGACTTTCGTCCCGTCGCCGACGCGGAGTCGCGCGAGGTGCGACGCAGGCTCGGCGTCGAAGATGAGTTTCTGCTCTTCGTCGGCACGGTCGAACCGCGCAAGAATCTGGTGACGCTCGTCCGAGCCTTCGCCGCGCTCACGCGCGAGACAGAGCTTAGACCGCAGCTCGTCATCGCGGGCGGGCGCGGCTGGCTCAACGAAGAGTTGTTCCAACTCGTCGAGCGCGAAGGTCTCACAGCGCGCGTCCACTTCACGGGCTACGTCTCGGACGAGGATTTGCGCGCGCTCTATTCTTCGTGCAGTCTCTCGATCTACCCTTCGCTCTATGAGGGCTTCGGTCTGCCGCCGCTCGAAGCGATGAGTTGCGGCGCAGCCGTCATCGCGAGCCGCATCCCCGTCATCGAGGAGACGTGCGGCACGGCGGCGCGTCTCCTCAAGCCGACCGATGTGCGCGCGCTGACCATTGCGCTCGCCGAGCTGCTCACCGACGACAGCGCGCGCGCGCACCTCGCCGCACGGGGGCGCGAGCGCGCGGCGCAGTTCACGTGGGAGCGCACGGCGCGGCTCACGCTCGAAGTTTACGAGGAAGCCGCGCGCGCGTGGTGCGACGCACGGCGCGCGGTTGTCGCGGCGGCGGGTTAAGGTCAAACGGCGCGGCGTCGAGTTAAAATTCAGATCAAAGGCGGGCAGGCTGACGGTCAAGATGCCTCTCGGAAAACTTACGCGCGAGCTCATCGCTGCCGCGCGCGCACGCCCCCTGGTGCGCGAGTGCGGCATCTTCCTCGCCTTCGTCTTGCTCACCGCTGTGATGACTTACCCGTGGGTGCGCCACGTGCGCGACACGGAGTCTGATCTCGCAGACCCCTACACCATCGCCTACACGCTCTGGTGGGACTATCACCAGACGCTCCATGACCCTGCACACCTCTTCGACGCGACCCTCTTTTACCCCTATCACGACACGCTCGCCTTCTCCGAGCACGACTACGGCATCGCGCTGCTATTCTTCCCGCTCTTCGCGTTGGGCGTCGCGCCGCTCACCGTCCACAGCCTCGCCACCTTCTTCGCCTTCGTCTTCTCAGGCTACGGCGCGTTCCGGCTCGCGCGCACGCTCACACAGTCTTACGGGGCGGCGTGGGTGGCGGGGCTTGTCTTCGCTTTCATCCCATATCGCTTCCAACGCCTGCCGCATCTGCACTACATCTTCGCGGGCTGGATTCCGCTCACCTTCGAGGCGCTCGTGCTCTTCGTGCGCGCGCGCACGTGGCGTCGCGCCGGGTGGCTCGGCGCGGCTTACGCGATGAACGCGCTGACGTGCATCAGTTGGTTCGTGCTCACGCTCGTCCCGCTCGCGGCGTCGGGCGTGCTGCTCATCGTGTGGCATCGCGCTTGGCGCGATCCGCGTCTGTGGGTGCGCGGCGCGGTCGCAGGCGCGTGCGCGCTTCTCGTGATGCTGCCGTTTTTTCTGCCGTACCGGAGGGTGGCGAAGGAGTTCGGCTTCGTGCGCAAGGCGGAAGAGTCGAAGCCTTTCGAGGCGCTCACAGTCGCGAGTTGGTTTGCCGCTAGCCGCCGCAGCAAAGTCTGGGCGGGACTCGGCGACGACGTGGCGACCGAAGAGGTCTCGCTCTTTCCCGGTCTGCTCCCGTTGCTGCTACCCGTCGCCGCCTTGCTCATCTTGCCACGACGCAAGAAGCGCGGCGATGGAGATGACGACGCGCGCGTTGATGAGGACGACGCACGCCTCGACGCAAGCAGCGCGCGTGCCGGATACGCCCGCGTGGTCGCCAACGATGAGAATGCCGGTGCGGTCGCGGATGATGAGAAGGCGGCTGTCGTTCGTCGAAGCGTTTACTTGAGAGCCGCGCTGATCCTGTTAGACGTGGCGGCGGGCGCATCGGTCGTCGTCGCGCTGTTCGCCGCGACGCAGGGGAGTTTCCGTCTGCGGCTCTTCGGCATCCGCGTCGTTAGTTCTTCGCACTACGGTCAGGCTCTCGTCTGCGCCGCCCTCGCGCTCACGCTGCGCTGGGTGCTCTCGCGCACGGGCGCGTTCGGGCTTTGGCGGGCGAGGGGCTTTGCCGCGCTCGCGCGCCCGACGGCGCGCACCGAAGCCTTTGTGCTCGGCGCGCTGTGGGCGGCGGTAGGCTTCTGTGGCTCGTTCGGCACGAACTTCATCTTCCATAGATTTTTGTTCGAGCACGTCGAGCTTTTCCGCAGCCAGCGCGTGCCCGCGCGCTGGGCGATGATCTGCTACCTCGGACTCGCCTTGCTCTCAGGTCTCGGCGCGACGCGTCTCGCCTCATTCTTCGCGCAACATCGCACGCACACGCACGCCGCGCGCCGGTTAGTCTTCGCCGTCCTCTGCGTCGCCGTGCTCGCAGACCTGTGGGTCGCGCCACTCGATGTGGCGCGCGGCGAGCGTCTGCCCGACGAGTTGACGCTGCGACTGAAACGGATGCCGATGACGGGCGGACTCGTCTATCTCCCCGTCTTTGGTCCCAACAATGGGCCGCCCGTCTTCGAGCACATGATCCGCGCCGCCGATCACGCGCAGCCGATGATCACCGCCGCGTCGAGCTTTCTGCCGCCGCTCGTCTATCGCATCTCCAATCTCGCCGCCGGGAAGCCCGTGCCCGACGAGTTGATGGACGTGCTCGAATCCGCCCCGGCGTCTTACGTCGTCGTGACCTACTCGGCTATGACGCCGCGCGAGATTCAGGACGTGATGCCCTTCATCGAGCACGGGCTCTCGACGGGGCGACTGCGCTTCGTGCGCCGCTTCGAGGATCGCGGCATGAAAGACCTCTTCGCCGTTGTGAAGAACGAGCCGGACGCTTCCTCAGAAGGCGAGTTCGCGCCGCCGCCTCTGTCGAGCGGCATGACCTACGTTCGCTTGCGTCTGCCGGAAAAGTTCGGCGAGTCGGCGTTCTTCGTCTGTCGTCTTTACCGAGCCGCATTCAAACGCGCGCCGACCTACGCCGAGTTCACGCTCGCCGCGCAGGTCTTCGCCCCGCCCGGAGGAAACTTCGACACGCGGGCGCGGCAACTCGCCAGAGAGCTGAGCAAGAGCGGCGAGTTCGATAAGCTTTACGACGCGAAGGGCAACCGCCAGTTCGTCGAGACGCTCTACGCGAACGCGGGCGTGGAGTTGAAGCGCGAGGAGCGTGCCGCGCTCGCGGCGAAACTCGACGCGGGCAGAGAGTCGCGCCCGTCCGTGCTCGCCGCCGTCGCCGAAAACGAGGAGTTCGCGCGCGCGAGCTACGACGCGGACTTCGTCCTGCTCCACTACTTCGCCTTTCTTGAGCGCGACCCGGAGCCTGCGGGCTACGAGAGCTGGCTGAAAGTGCTCAAGGCGACGGGTGATCACGAGATCGTCACGCGCGCCTTCAGTTCCTCAGCCGAGTACGTGACGAAGCACCCCGCACGGTAGTAGCTTCCGGCAGACGAATCCGCCAAATGCACGCAAAGCGAAAGAGCCGGACTCTCGCGAAAGAGTCCGGCTCTAAATTTTTAACGACTGACGCTCGGCGGCTAGAAGCGGTTGCGGTACTCGGTGGAATAGACGAAGCCATAGACCATCGTGTTCAAGTCAGCCGAGTTGGCGTTGATGGTGCGCAGCCAGTTGGCGTAGCCTTCGGGCTCGGGCGTGCGGCGCAGGTAGCCGTAGTACTGCATGGCGACGAAGCCGCTGTTGAACTCCGCGCCAGACACCTGCGTGCTCTCGACGACGGCGCGCAACACTTTGGCGCGGTCGAGCGTGCTGTTGTTCAGCCCGTTGGTCAGGTCGGTGGCGGTCAAGGTAACCTGCGTGCCCGCGTCCGGGTTCTGCGGGTCGGTCGTCGTGATCGAAGAGAGACCGTAGCGACCCAGCAG
This sequence comes from Acidobacteriota bacterium, assembly GCA_032230165.1. Lineage (GTDB taxonomy): Bacteria > Acidobacteriota > Blastocatellia > Pyrinomonadales > Pyrinomonadaceae > JAIVGV01. The sequence continues at coordinate 3,999 of JAVXVR010000497.1, forward strand.
CGCGCTGACGTAAGCCGCGTTCGAGAGCGAGCCGAAAGCCGTCTGGAACTCACCGCGCGAGGCGAAGCCCGAGGCGAAAGCCGCGCGCTTCTGCGCGACTTCCTGCGGCGTCACGCCCGTCACCGAGCGCATGTCTTGAATGATCTCCTCGTAAGTGGGGAGACGCCCGAAGCTCGCCTTGTAGAAGCGGAAGGCGTAGTAGCCTTTGATCTGAAACTCGGTTGACTGGAAGAAGCTACGGGAAACCTGCACGCGCTTGCCGTTGACGCCGTCCAGACAGCTCGACGCGCCGCTGCAACCGTTGAGCACGCTGAGCCAGTCGCCGAAGCCGCCCGCGTCAGGGAAGCGGTTGAGGAAGTCTATGTATTGCTGCTGAACGAAGAAGTCGCCGTCATCAATGGTAATGCGCGTGTTCGTGCCGGGGCGCAGGCGGACAGGCTTAACCTTGACGTTGCCGTAGAACAACTCGG
>JAVXVR010000501.1:0-18338 GCA_032230165.1 Acidobacteriota bacterium
CGAGAGTCTGGAGTCTGGAGTCAAAAGGTTTTCTGCGTTTGACTCCAGACTCCAGACTCACGACTCCAGACTGTTGAATGGTTATGGCTAGGAAGCGAACAAGACCGACCGTTTACGGCGTGATGGCTGAGTTCGACAACCCGACCGACGCGGTCGCGGCGGCGCACCGCGCGCGCGAGGCGGGCTTCCGACGCATGGACGCCTACTCGCCCTACCCCGTCGAGGCTCTCTCGGAAGCCGTGGGCACGGGGCGCAACTGGCTGCCCTTGATCGTCCTGACGGGCGGCATCCTCGGCGGGCTCGGAGGATACTTGTTGCAGTATTACCTCTCGGTCATCAACTACCCTCTGAACATCGGCGGGAAGCCCTTGCACAGTTGGCCCGCGTTCATCCCCATCACGTTCGAGACGACCGTCCTTGGAGCGGCGCTCTTCGCCATCTTCGGGATGCTCGCTTTGAACGGTCTGCCTGAGCCGTACCACCCGGTCTTCAACGCGCCGAACTTCGCGCTCGCCACGCGCGACCGCTTCTTTCTGCTGATCGAGTGGCGCGATCCGAAATTCGAGCGCGCCGCTACGGCAGACTTCCTCGGCGGCTCGGAGGGCGCACGCTCGGTCGTGGAAGTGGAGTTCTAAAGAAAGCAGGTGAGCAGTCAGCAGTGAGCAGTAAGCAGAAAATATTTGGACTCGCGCGGACGCTGGCGTATCGCGCTCGCCCGGTCTTCGTCTGCTCACTGCTCACTGCTCTCTGCTTACTCTTCGCAGGCTGCCGACAGGACATGCAGGATCAGCCGCGCTACGAGGCTTACGAGTCGAGCAAGTTCTTCGCCGACGGTCAGTCGTCCAGACCTTACGTCGAAGGGACGATCCCGCGCGGTCATCTGAAGGACGACAAGTTTTTCTATCAGGGCAAGCAGAGCGGACAGCAACAAGGCGCGGCTGGGGCGAATGGGCAGCAATTAAACGCGGGCGGCGCGACGCAAGGCGCGTTGCAGACCGCGACGGCGAACGCACAGGGCGGCGCGGGCAGCTCACAGCCGGGCGGCGACACAAACGTGCGCGGCAATGCGGGCGGGCGCAGAGGTACGCCTGCCGGCGAGATTCAGTCGCAGGCGGGGAAAGATGTTGTTAACGCGTTCCCGTTCCCCGTCACGAAAGAGGTTTTGGATCGCGGGCAGGAGCGTTACCAGATTTACTGCTCGATGTGCCACGGGCTGACGGGCTACGGCGACGGCATGATCGTGCGGCGCGGTTTTCGCCGTCCGCCCTCTTACCACGACGACCGTCTGCGCAGCGAGCCCGTCGGACATTTCTTCGACGTGATCACGAACGGCTGGGGCGCGATGCCCGACTACGCCGCGCAGATTCCGCCCGAAGATCGCTGGGCGATCATCGCCTACATACGCGCGCTCCAACTGAGCCAGCAGGCTCCCGCGAATGGGCAGACGCAGAACACGCAAACACAGGGAAGCGGAGGTGCGCGCCACTGATGGCGACGGTGATAGACAAAAAACTCTACGCTGTCCCGCGCGCCTTTGACCGCGTGCAGGGCAGGGCGCTCGTCGTCGGCGTCGTCGCGCTCGCGCTGACCGTCGTCCTCGCCTTCTTCACTCCGGCTGCAACGGACGCGACGCTCTGGCAGCGTTTCGCCCTCGGCTTCTGGCGACCCTACCTCGTCGCCTTCACGTTCTGGACGGGCGTCGCGGTCGGATCGTTGCCGCTCATCATGCTCCATCATTTGTCGGGCGGCGGCTGGGGAGTCGTCTTGCGACGCATCTTCGAGGCGGCAACGCGCACGCTCCCTCTGTTGGCGATCATGTTTCTGCCCGTCGCCGTCGCCGTCCTAACGCGCACGCTCTACCCTTGGACGTTCCCGCAGCTTCAGCACGAGCACGTCATCGAGCACAAGAAGCTGTTTCTGAACATCCCATTCTTCCTCAGTCGCACGGTCTTCTACTTCGCCGCGTGGTTCGCGCTCGCATACTTTTTGAACAAGTGGTCGCTCGAACAGGACACGGCGGAAGACCCGCGCGTGCAGCGCGGCTTGCGCGAACGTATGCAATCTTTAAGCGGACCCGGCATCCTGCTCTTCGGGCTGACCGTGACGTTCGCCGCCGTGGACTGGCTGATGTCTCTGGAGCCGGAATGGTTCTCGACGATCTTCGGGCTGCTCATCATGGCGGGCTTCGGTCTCTCTGCGTTCGCCTTCGCCATCGCCGTCGCCGTCCGCCTCTCGCGCGAGGACGATCTGGCGCAGGTCTATCAGCCGCGACACTTCCACGATCATGGCAAGCTCCTGCTCGCCTTCATCATGATCTGGGCTTACTTCATGTTCTCGCAGTACCTGATCATCTGGGCGGGCAATCTGCCGGAAGAGATTCCGTGGTACTTACGACGCCTGCGCGGCGGCTGGCAGTACATCGCGCTCGGACTCGTGCTCCTGCACTTCGCGCTGCCGTTCGTCCTGCTGCTCTCGCGCGATCTCAAGCGCACGGCGAGACTGTTGGGCGCGGTCGCGTGTCTTGTGCTTGTGATGCGCGTCGTCGATCTCTTCTGGACGGTCGCGCCGAGCATCAAGGCGGCGGAAGGTGTTGGCGCGGAAGCGGCGCAGGGCGCGGGGGCGATTCTCTCTTACGCGATGAGCTTCATCGCGCCCGTCGGCGTCGGCGGCATCTGGCTCTGGTACTTCGCGCGCGAACTTAAAAAACGACCGCTCCTGCCGCTCGGCGACGAAGACCTCGAAGCCGCGCTCGAACACCCGCACGAGCATCATTGAGAAGGGAAAAGTAAAAAGGCAAAAGTGGAAGGGGCGGCGTGGGCGAACATTGAAGACGGGCGGTGTGGGCGACGAATCGAAGTTTGAGTGAGGCATTGAGATGAGTTGGACGGGACACGACGGAAACGGGCACGGGCGCAAGTACATTCACGTCACAGAGACGCCTGACGTGAGCCACATCACGAACCCAGACGTGATGCACGAAGAGTCGGACGTGAACGTGCGTGGCGTCGGCGCGTTTGTCGGCGCCCTCTTCGCCGGTCTCATCGTCATCGCCGCGCTGATGGTCGGGCTCTTCAAAGGCTTCGAACGTTACGCCGAGTACAAGGACGAGCGCATCGCCGTCTCGCCGATGGCGCGCACAGAGGCGGAGCGTCTGCCGCCGCCGCCGCGACTCCAAGCCGCGCCCGGTTTCGTCTCGCTCGACGATCCCAATATGAGCTTCGCACTGAAAGAGCCCGCCGCCGAGTGGAACGCGCTGCGTGAGAAGTGGGAGTACGAGCTTAACAACCCCGGCGCAGTTGATCCGAACACGCAGGCGCGGCGCATCCCGATCAAAGACGCGATGCAGATGCTCCTCGACAAGGGTCTGCCCGTGCGACAGCAGCAGTCGGGACAATCAACCAACGCAGGCGCGGACGTGCCCTCGTATTCGAGCGCGGGTCGGCAGACGGACAGTAGAAGGTAAAAGTAAAAAGGTAAAAGGCAAAAGTGGAGAGACGTGGAGTGGTGAGAGAGAGATTGCGACTCGGGTTTTTGCATCCGCGCGAGCAGTGCGCGTCGCGTCGAGGCGTGCGCGCCGCATCGCTCTGCCTCTTTTGCCTTTTGCCTTCTGCCTTCTGCCCGCGCGCGCGCAGTACGCGCAGCCGCCGCAGGGAGGCTTGGCGAGCCAGCGACCGCCCGACGCCTTGAAGAACATCGGCATTGATCAGCGGCTCGATAATCAACTGCCCTTCGGCGCGACGTTTCGCGACGAGGCGGGCAACACGGTTAAGCTCGGCGACTACTTCGGCAAGCGCGCTGTCATCGTCTCGCTCGTCTATTACAAGTGCCCGATGCTCTGCAATCAGGTCTTGAACGGTCTTGTCGCAGGCCTCCGCGGGCAGAACCTCTCGGTCGGCAAAGATTTCGACGTGGTGACGATCAGTTTCGACCCGCGCGAGACGCCTGAGGACGCCGCCGAAAAGAAGAAGGTCGTCTTGAGCGATCTGCGGCGCGCAGACGATCCAATCGCCGCCGCGGGCTGGCACTTCCTGACGGGCGACAAGTCGCAAATTGATCTGGTCGCGGACGCCGTGGGCTTTCGCTACGCCTTCGATGCGAGCACCAACCAGTTCGCGCACGCTTCCGGCGTCATGGTCGCCACCCCGCAGGGGAAATTGTCGCGCTACTTCTACGGGATTGATTACGCGCCGCGCGATCTCAAGCTCGCGCTCGTCGAATCCTCCGAGGGGAGGATCGGCACGGCGGTCGATAAGATCATTTTGTACTGCTACCACTACGACCCGACCACGGGCAGATACGGTTTCGTCATCATGAACGCGATGCGCGTCGGCGGAATCATCACGGTCTTCGGCGTCATTGCTTTGATCATGATCTTGCGGCGCACGCAGCCGGGCGCGCCGCAGGGGAGAACGGCTTAAACTAGAGATGCAGTTGCCTTCGGTTCCATTCATGGCTGAGCGCGCCTCTTCGGTCGGGGCGCAGTACGACGCGCTCTATGCTTACGTCGCCGCGATCACGATCTTCTTCTCGGCGCTCGTGGCGCTCTTGATCTTCTACTTCGCGGTCAAGTATCGCCGCCGCGACCCTCTGGAGATTCCGCGCCCGAACGCAGGCTCTCTGAAACTCGAAGCGATGTGGACGGTCATCCCCTTCATGATCGCGATGACGATCTTCGCGTGGGGGTCGAGCCTCTACTTTACGCTCTATCGCGCGCCGAAAGAGGCGATTGAGATTTTCGTCGTCGGCAAGCAGTGGATGTGGAAGTTTCAGCACACCGAAGGGCAGCGCGAGATCAACGAGCTACACGTGCCCGTCGGTAGCAAGGTCAAGCTGACGCTCGCGACCGAGGACGTGATCCACGCCTTCGCCGTCCCGGCGTTTCGCATCCGCTCCGATGTCGTGCCGGGCAAATACACCTACGTCTGGTTCGAGGCGACGAAGACGGGACGCTACCATCTCTTCTGCACAGAGTACTGCGGCACGAACCATTCGGGGATGAACGGCTGGGTCGAGGTGATGGACCCGACCGCGTATCAGGCTTGGCTCGCGGGCGGCGGATCGGAGTCGCCCGCCGCGCAGGGCGAGAAGCTGTTTCAGTCCGTCGGCTGCGCCACGTGCCACCGTACGGACGTGCAGGGGCGTGGACCGAATTTGACGGGCGTCTTCGGCAAGCCGCAGCAGATGGAGGACGGCTCGACCGTCACGGCGGACGAGGCTTACGTGCGCGAGTCGATCTTGAACCCACACGCGCGCACGGTCGCGGGCTTCCAGCAGATCATGCCGACCTATCAGGGGCAGTTGAGCGAGGAGCAACTCCTCCAACTCATCGCTTACGTCCGCTCGCTCAGTAGCGAGCCGGGGAGCGCGACGACGGGGTCGCGCTCCGCGACGACCTCGACCGAGACGACTACTGGCGCGGTCGCGCCCGACTCACAACGCTCGAACCCGCTCTCGCCCGCGCAGCCGCGGGGCGCGAGCGGCGCGAACAGTTCGACGCGCACGCAGGTCAACGCGACGAACGCAAACCGTGGCGGGTCGGGGCGCGGCAACAGCAATCAGTGAGCAAGTAGGGAAGAGAATTTATCGGTTATGAGTTCTATCAACCAACCACCTCCGCCGCCAGATAGCACGCCGCCGCGCCTGCCGGAGTCGCGCGTCCGCTTCGCGCACACGAACTACATCAACGCGCACTACGGCATCAAGTCTTGGCTGCTGACGAAGGATCACAAGCGCATCGCGCTCCTGTACCTCGGCTCGATCACGCTATTCTTCATGCTCGGCGGCATCTACGCCATGATGATCCGGCTGGAGCTGTTGACGCCCGCGAGCGATCTCGTCCAGCCGATGACCTACAACAAGCTCTTCACGCAGCACGGCATCATCATGATCTTCTTCTTCCTCATCCCGTCGATCCCGGCGGTCTTGGGGAACTTCCTCGTGCCGCTCATGATCGGCGCGAAAGATTTAGCGTTCCCGCGCATTAACCTCCTGAGTTGGTACATCTACATCGCGGGCGCAGGCATCACCGTCTGGGCGCTGCTGAACGGCGGTGTTGACACGGGCTGGACTTTCTACACGCCCTACTCGACGACCTTCTCGAACACCTACGTCGTCGCCGTCGGGCTTGGCATCTTCGTCACGGGCTTCTCTTCGATCCTGACGGGCTTGAACTTCATCGTCACGATCCACACGATGCGCGCGCCCGGCATGACGTGGTTTCGCCTGCCGCTCTTCATCTGGTCAACCTACGCGACGAGCCTCATCATGATCTTGGGGACGCCCGTCATCGCGATCACGATCCTGCTGGTCGCGCTCGAACGGCTCGCGCACATCGGCATCTTCGATCCGCGACTTGGCGGCGATCCCGTTCTCTTCCAGCACTTCTTCTGGTTCTACTCGCACCCTGCCGTGTACATCATGGTGCTGCCCTCGATGGGCGTGGTCTCGGAGCTGATCTCCACCCACTCGCGCAAGAATATTTTCGGCTACACGTTCGTCGCGTTCTCCTCTCTCGCCATCGCCGTCTTCGGCTTCCTCGTCTGGGGTCACCACCTGTTTACTTCGAGCCAGTCGGTCTATGCCGGGATGATCTTCTCTGTACTCAGCTTCACGGTGGCGATCCCCTCGGCGGTCAAGGTCTTCAACTGGACGGCGACGCTCTACAAAGGTTCGATCTCCTACTCGACGCCGATGCTCTACGCGCTCGGCTTCATCGGCTTGTTCACCATCGGCGGCTTGACCGGACTCTTCCTCGCCTCTTTGGGCACGGACGTGCACCTGACCGACACCTACTTCATCGTCGCGCACTTCCACTACATCATGGTCGGCGGCGCGCTGATGGGCTACCTCGGCGGCTTGCATAACTGGTGGCCCAAGATCACTGGGCGCATGTACCCGGAAGGCTGGGGCAGGTTCAGCGCGCTCGTCATCTTCGTCGGGTTTAATTTGACGTTCTTCCCGCAGTTCCTGCTCGGAACTTTGGGGATGCCGCGTCGCTACGCCGCCTATCCGGCGGATGAGCCCGTCTGGCAGGTCTTGAACGTGCTCTCGACGGCGGGCGCGTCGATCCTCGCCACGGGGCTCTTGATTCCCGGCATCTACTTCATCTGGTCTATGCGCTACGGCAAGTTCGCGCCAGCCAACCCCTGGCCCGCGACGGGTCTCGAATGGCGCACGCCAAGCCCTCCGCCGACCGAGAATTTTGTGACGACGCCGGTCGTCACGTGGGAAGCTTACGAGTACCGCCCCGTCGAGGAGATGCGCGTCATCGGCGCGACCGACAGTGACACCAGCCCGCCCGTGCAGCCCATGCACGGCGCGGTATGAATAGGGACGTGAAGAAAAATGGACAGGATTAACAGGATGGACAGGATTAAAGAGAAGACGAAAAGGGCAGAAGCGCTCCTCTGTCCTTCCGCTTATCCTGTAAATCCTGTAAATCCTGTCCATTCATCCGGTATTTGGTTTTAGAGGCACGTGAGGGGAGTAGCGAGACTTTGTCATACGCAGCCGAAGACATTCACCTGACGGAAGCCGAACACCACGCGGCAACCGCGCTCGCGCACCACTTCGACAACCTCGAACAGCAGCGCGAGGCGGGAAGCTTAGGCATGTGGACGTTTCTCATCACCGAGATCATGTTCTTCGGCGCGCTCTTCGCCGCCTACACCATCTACCGCACTTACAGCCCCGTCACGAACGCCTCGTTCGTTTACGCCAGCAGCACGCTCAACTGGAAGCTCGGCGCGATCAATACCGTCGTCCTCATCACGAGCAGCTTGACGATGGCGCTCGCCGTTTACTTCGCGCAGACGGGAGCGCGCCGCAACCAGATCGTCTTTCTTCTGCTCACCGTCGTGCTCGGCGCGACCTTCCTCGGCGTCAAATCAGTCGAGTACGCGGAGAAGTTCCGCCTCCACCATTTCCCGGCGCAGGGCTTCTGGATGTGGGACACGGCGGGCGAGCCATTCCCGTCGGGCGTCTCGGAGCAGTCGGTCAGGATGTTCTACTGGATTTACTTCGCCATGACGGGCTTGCACGCGCTGCACATGATCATCGGCATCGGCATCATGCTGGTGCTCGTCTTCTTCGCCAGACGCGGACGCTACACGCCGGAGTATCACTCGCCGGTCGAGTTGTCGGGTCTCTACTGGCACTTCGTTGACATCGTCTGGATTTTCCTCTTCCCCCTGCTCTACCTGCTCGGCGCGCATCTCGCGGGCGGACACGGGGGTTAAAGCAGAGAGCCATGTCGGAACACATCGTCCCGAAAAAAATCTACTTCACGATCTTCGGCGCGCTGATGGCGCTCACCGCCATCACCGTCTTCGCCGCGCGCATCCCGTTCCACAACGAGTCAATCGGCACGGTCATTGCGCTCGCCATCGCCGTGACGAAAGCCGTGCTCGTCGTGCTCTTCTTCATGCACGTGCGTTACAGCTCGCGCTTGACGTGGGTCGTCATCGCGAGCGGCATCCTCTGGCTCACCATCATGATCTCGCTCACTCTGAGCGACTACCTGACGCGCGGCTGGTCGCACCTGCCCGGCGGGAGGTAGAAAGGCAAAAGTAAAAAGGCAAAAGGCAAAAGTGAAGACGGGTCGCCGCCTCACTTTTACCTTATTAATTTTTACTTTTGCCTTTATTCGTGTCTGAGCGCGGCGAGCGGATCGACGCGCGTGGCACGCCACGCGGGAACGAGGCACGCCAGCAGCGCGACCGATGCGAGGAGGATGGCGACGCCGACGAAGGTCACAGGGTCGCTTGCGCTCACGCCGAAGAGCAGACCCGCGATCAATCGCATGAGCGTGAACGCGCACAAGAGTCCCGCCGCCACCCCCGTCAGAGCCAGCTTCATCCCCTGACCGACGACGAGACGCAGCACGTCCGCGCGCCGAGCGCCGAGCGCGAGGCGCACCCCGATCTCGTGAGTGCGCTGCGCGACCGCGTAAGACATCACGCCGTAGAGACCGACGCCCGCGAGCACGAGCGCGAGCGCGGCAAAGAGCGCGGTGAGCAGCATCTGGAAGCGCGCGCCCGAAGTCGCACGCGCGGCGAGAGCGCGCATCGTCTGGACGCGCGAGACGGGAACGTTCGGATCAATTTGTCTCACGACGCCGCGCACGCTCGACGCGGCTGACTCCGGCTCGACCGACGTGCGGACGACGAGTGTGAGGAACGTGAGCGGCAGCTCGTCTGAAGGGTTCGTGTACGGGTAAAACATCTGCTCGATGGATTGACCGTCGAAGCCGTCGTCGAGCGTGTCGCCGATGACGCCAACGACCGTCATCCAGGGCTTCTCCGCGCCGAGCCTGATGCGCTTGCCCACGGCATCTTCGCCCGCGAAAAACTTTCGCGCGAACGCCTCGTTGACGACGATCGCGCCACCCGTCTCCCACGTTTCCTGCTCCGTGAAGGCGCGACCTTCGAGCATTTGCATTCCCATCGCGCGAAAGTAGTCGGGCGTGACGATGTTCTCGCGCACGAACGGGACTTGCCCGCGCGGCGGCTCAGGTCGTCCCTCGACGATCAAGGGATCGGTGAAGGTGGGTCCGCGAAGGGGAAGCGACTGCGCGGCGGCGACCTTCTCGACGCCCGGAAGATTTCTCACGCGCTCGATTGCCTCGCGGAAGAAGCCCGCGCGCCGCTCGCGCGTGTCGTAGCCGCGCGCGGGAAGCGTCAGCTCCGCCGTCAGGATGTTTTCGGTGTCGAAGCCCGCGCGCCGCTCACGCAGATGCAGGTAGCTGCGCAGCATCAAGCCGGAGGCGACGAGCAGCGTGAGCGCGAGCGCGACCTCGACGACGACGAGCGCATCGCGCAAGCGTCTGGAGCGCGGTGACGAGCCCGCGCCGCGCGCCGCTTCTTTAAGCGACGAGCTGAGATCAACTTTCGACGCGACGAGCGCGGGCGCGAGACCGAATACGATTGCCGACGCGACCGTGAGCGCGAGCGCGAAGCCGAAGACCACGGGAGCGATCCGCACATCCGCGAGTCGCGGCACAGAGTCGGGCGCGACGGCGACGAGCGCTTTCAGCCCCGCGTGTGCGAGCGCGAGTCCGGCGAGCGAGCCCGCAAGCGCGACGAGCAAACTCTCTGTCAGCAACTGACGGACGACGCGCCCGCGCGACGCGCCGAGCGCCGTGCGCACAGCGATCTCGCGCTCGCGCGTGGCGGCGCGCGCCAGCAGCAGGTTCGCGACATTCGCGCACGCGATCAAGAGGACGAACGCGACGACGACCGCGAGCGCAAAGAGCGCGGTGCGCGTGCGCGGCGTCACGACGAACTCTTCGAGCCGACGCGCGACCACGCCGTAGGGCTTGCCATGCGTGTCCGGGTAAGCTTGCCGAAGCGACGTCATCACGCGCTCGGTTTCGGCGCGCGCTTGCTCAAGGGTCGCGCCCTCGCGCAGCCGCGCGTTTACCGTGAGGTAGCGGAAGGGGTTGGCGCGTGCGCGTTCTTCGCTGCGGACGACGAAGGGCGTCCAGACGCTCGACCAGCCCGTCAGCGTGCGCTCGGCGATGGTTGGCATCACGCCGACGATCTCGTAGTCCGTGTCGTCGAGCCGTATGGTCTGACCGACGGCTGCGCCCGCGTTGCCGAAACGGCGATTCGCGAGACCTTCGTCAACGACGGCGACGCGCGGCGCGTCCGCACGTTCGTCGCCGGAGAGGAAGCCGCGACCTTTGAGCGCGCGCACGCCCATCACGTCGAAGTAGTTACTGGTCGCCCGCGCGCCCGCGACGCGCTCCGCCTCGCCTGCTCCGTCGAGGTTAAAGTCCCATGCGCTCACGGCGGCGACTCCTTCAAAGACCGCGCCGCAGCCCTCGCGCCACTCCGCGTAGGTGCGGTAGGCGACCGGGATCGCAGGCTCTTCGGGGAGCGACTCGCGCAAGCCGACGATCCTTTCAGCATCGCCGAACGGCAGCGGGCGCAGGATGACGCCCTCGACGACGCCGAAGATCGCGGCGTTCGCGCCCACGCCGAGCGCGAGCGTGAGCAGGATGACGAAGCTGACGCCGCGATTTTTAAGCAGCGTGCGCGCGCCGTAGCGCAAATCTTGCAGCAGCGTTTCCATCCAGCCGCCTCCTTTGATGTCGCGACAACTCTCCTTGATTCGCGTAAGGCTGCCGAAGCGTCGAAGCGCCGCGCGCTCGGCTTGCGTGCGAGTCATGCCGCGCCGCACGTTCTCTTCCGCCAGCCGCCGGACGTGAAAACGTAGCTCCTCTTCCATCTCGCGCTCGATGTGCTGATGAAAGATGAGTCCGCGTAGCCGCGCGCCTACGAGTCTCAAAAGCCTCATCACTCGTACCTGAGCGCGACCGTCGGCTCGACACGCGTCGCACGCCGCGCCGGGATGAAGCAGGCGGCGAGCGCGACCGCAACGAGCAGCAACGGAATGGCGACGAAAGTCGCCGGGTCGGTCGCCGTCACGCCGAAGAGCAGCGTCGTCATCAGTCTTGTGAGCGCGAACGCGCCGGCGAGTCCGACAATGATCCCGGCGAGCGTCAGACGCAAACCCTGCCCGACGACGAGGCGCACCACGTCTCTGGCTTGCGCGCCGAGCGCCATGCGGATGCCGATCTCGCGCGTGTGCTGCGCGACCATGTAGCTCATCACGCCGTAGATGCCGACCGCCGCCAGTAACAAACCCAGGGCGGCGAACGAGCCGAGCAGCAGCATGTTGAAACGCTGTGAGGCGATGGAACGCGCCGCGACCTCCTCCATCGAAGAAATATGCGAGAGCGGCAGCGTCGGGTCTAGCGCCGCAATCTCGTGTTTGATAGACGGGCTCAGGCTCGCGGGCGCAACGGTCGTCCGCACCACGAAGCTGGCAGACGTGAATGCGCGGACAGACTTCATCAACTTATCGGGCAGCTGCGGGATCGGCACGAAAACCATCGGCGGCGCGGGACGATCCAGCGACTGTTGCTTAATGTCGCTGACCACGCCGATGACCTCGCGCGGCGGATCGTCCAAACCGCGTCCGATCGAGAGCTGCTGCGCGAGCGCCGTCTGCCCGTCGAAGTACCGTCGCGCGAAAGCTTCGTTGACGATGGCGACGGGCGGCGCGGCTGAATCATCGGCGTCGCCGAAGGCGCGTCCTTGCCGCACGCCGATCTTCATGACGCGGAAATAATCTGCTGAGATGGTGCGGACCTGGACGCTCTGGGACTGATCGGGTTTGCCGGGGAAGACAACCGGCATATTGAATTGCCAATCAAGCGGCAGCTTGTTGGTGACCGCCGCCGCTTCGACGCCGGGCAGTTTACTGATCCGTTCGAGCGCGTCGCGATAAAAGGCGGCTGCCCCGTTGGTCGTGTCGTATCGCTTGCCGTTCAAGGCGATCTGGAAGGTCAAGACGTTGTGCGGGTCGAAGCCCGGCGCGACGCTGATTAGTTTGAAGAACGTGCGGACGAGCAGCCCCGCGCCCACCAGCAGGGTGAGCGAGAGCGCCAGCTCGATCACGACCAGCGAGCCGCGCAGACGCCCGCGCATCGGCGCGCCTTTGCCGGAGTTCTCTTTGAGCGCCGCGTTGACATCAACCTTGCGGGCTTGCCAGGCTGGCCCCAGCCCGAACAACAGCCCTGTGGTGATGGCAGCGGCGAAAGCAAATGCGAGCACGTGCCAATCCGTGCCGATCACTGCGACGCCGGGCAGGAGGTCTTCGGGCGTCAGTGCCGTCAGCAACTGCGTGCCCCAGAGGGCGAACAGAAATCCAGCAGTGCCACCGGCGAGCGCCAGCAGCAAACCCTCCGTCAGCAACTGCCGCACGATCCGCCCGCCGGCTGCGCCCAGGGCGATGCGCACGGCGACCTCACGTTGCCGCGATGCCACGCGCGCGAGTTGCAGGTTGGCGACGTTCACGCACGCGATCAGCAGCAAGAAGGTGACTGCGCCCAGAATAATCCAGAGGTATTTCGCCAAGCCCTCCGTAAATAAATCCTGATACGGCTCCGCGGCGACGGTCTCGCCCTCTTGCATCTGACGTGGAAAGGCGGCGCGGTATTTCTCAGCGATCACCTTCAATTCAGCCTGTGCCTGCTGGAGACTCACGCCGGGTTTGAGGCGACCGACGACATCCGCGTTCGGGTCAATGTTAGACCCTGCGCGCGCCCGCATCGGCACGAACAGCTCAGCGCCTGAGGCGAGCCGGAATTGCGGCGGCATGATGCCGACGACCGTCATCGGCTGATCGTTGAGCGTCACGGTTCTACCGATGATCCCCGTGTCACCGCCGAAACTCCTCTGCCACAGCTTATCGCTCAAAATCGCAACGCTGGCACCGCCCGGCATATCTTCGTCGTGAGTGAAAGCGCGTCCCTGAGCTGGATAGATGCCCAGCACGCGGAAGAAATCTTCGGAGACGCGCAAGCCGCGCACATACTGTGCCTCCGTGCCCCCTGACAGATTGCCGCCCGCGCCGCCGAAGCTCGAAGAGCACGCCAGCGCTTCAAACGACTGGCTCTGCTCACGCCAGAAGAGAAACTTTGGCTCGCCGGAACCCGCAATGCCGCTGCGATACTGCTGTCCGACGTATAGAAGTCTGTCGGCTTCCGGATACGGCAAGGGGCGCAGGAGCACCGCATTGACGACCGAGAAGATCGCCGTCGTCGCGCCGATGCCGAGGGCGAGCGTCAAGACCGAAACCAGAGTGAAGCCGAAATCTTTACGCAGCATCCGCGCGCCAAAGCGCACGTCCTGAATCAATGTCTCCACCACGCCACCTCCTTTAACGTCGCGACAAGCCTCCTTGATGCGCGTGAGGCTGCCGAAGCTGCGCCGCGCCGCGCGCCGCGCCTCGTCCCGTGACATGCCGCGGCGCACGTTCTCTTCCTCGCGCATCCTGATGTGGAAGCGCAACTCTTCGTCCAGCTCGCGCTCGACGCCGCGCCTTTGCAGCAGAGCGCGCAGGCGGTCGCGCACGAGGAGTCTCGTCCGGTTCATCGCCTTCATAACTTTAGGCGGTCTGCAAGACCTTGAACGTCGCCGCCGCCAGACGCTCCCAGTTCTCCTCTTCGATTTGGAGCTGGCGTCGCCCGGCGCGCGTCAGTTTGTAGAACTTGGCTCGCTGGTTGTTGTCCGACGTGCCCCACTCCGACTCGATCCAGCCCTGCTGCTCGATGCGGTAGAGCGCCGGGTAGAGCGAGCCTTCCTCGACTCTCAGCGCGTCTTCCGAGAGCTGCATGATGCGCTGCCCGACGCCGAAGCCGTGGAGCGCGCCCGCCGAGAGCGATTTGAGGATGAGCATGTCGAGCGTGCCTTGAAGAAGCTTCGCGTCCTGCTTGGGCATCTGACCTCCTAGACAATCTAGGGAGTGAATACTCGAAAAAGACCTAGATTGTCAAGGGGCTTGTGGAGCGATGCCGACGGGGGCGCGCGGGGTGTTGGTTTGCCTGATATATCAGACGGCTTTTGCGAACCTTGCGCGCGCGTGAGTCGTTTATGAAGGCAGGTTGGCGATAGTGAAGGCGTGTGTCAGGGTTTCGCCCGGTCGCGTGTTGTGCAATGCGGCGCGGCGAGATTAGAATCGAGCGCGCGCGAGCCGACAGACGAAAACTTAGATCAGACGGCGGTGGTATATGACTGAACGTTGCAACAACTGCGGCACGGAACTCTTCGCGGGGCAGCAGTTCTGCCGACAGTGCGGCGCGCCCACGCGCCAGTTCTCAAGCGCCGAAATCCCCACGCAGATTCTGCCCGGCGCGCCCGCGCCGCCACAGACCGCCCAACCGCCTTACGCCGGGACGACGCCGCTCGGCGCGCGTGAAACCGATCCGGTCTATCACTCGCGCTTCGCGCAGCAATATCAGCCGCCGGGCGTCGCGCCAGCCGCGCTTCCGACGCAGACCGCGCAGCTTCAGCGAAAGCGTTCGCGACGCGGCTGGCTCATCGGACTTCTCTGCTTCCTCGTCCTGTTTCTCTGCGGGTCGTTCCTCGCCGCACAGTTCATCGTGGATCAGTTCAGGCGTAAGGTCGCGGTCGCCCGCGCGGCGAACTCGCGTGCGCTGCCTTCGATCCCGTCGCTGCCGTCCATGCCGTCCGTGCCCGGAGTGCCGGGGATGGGCGCGCCTGATACAGCAGACCTCTCGCCTTTAGATGAAGCGGGCGCCGAAGTGTCCGGCGACAAGACCGTCATCACCAAGACCTTCCCGCTCAGCGCGGACGCCACATTCTCGCTCGCGCAAGTGTCCGGCGACGTGACCATCGAGGGCTGGGATCAAAATCAGGCGCAGGTGACGATCACGAAAGAGGGCGGCGACGCCGAAGACCGCGCGGGTGTCGAGATCATGCACGCCGCGACCGCCAAGAATCTCACGCTCCGCACGCCCGAAGACACGGACACGGTGAAGCAGATCAAGTACGAGATCAAACTCCCGCGCGCGCTGCGCGAGATCAGGATCGACTCGCAGGATTCCGACGTGACGCTCTCGAATCTCGCGGGCAACGTCGCCATCAACCTGATGCGCGGCAACATCTCTGTGTCGGGCTTGACGGGCGCGGTCGCGACGCACGCGATGAAGGGCAACGTCAGCGTCGATCTCAAGAACGCCTCGCCCGCCGCGTCGCAGGTCTTCAACACGGTCAGCGGCAACATCGCGCTCAAGGTCGGCGGCGCGAACGCCCAAGTGAAAGCCGAGACGATTGATGGCGGGATCAGCGCCGACGACGATCTCGATCTGAGCGTCATCAAACAACTGCCGGGTGAGCACGCGGCGGGCACTCTCGGCAAGGGCGGTCAGGCAATCGTCGCCAAGACCGTGAGCGGCAATATCAAGATCAAACAGTAACGCGCTCGCCAAGCCGACCATTGAAACTCGTTCTCCAATCTATCGGCGCGGGCGTCGTCATTACGGCACTGCTTACCTTTGTGGCGTTTGTCGTCAATACGCGCGCCGTGTCGTGCGTCTTCGTCTGGCAAGCATGCCTAGTCCAGACCGTAATCCACACGCCCGATAATCCGATCCACGAAGCCTCACCCATTGATCTGTTTGCGTTCGCCTTCGGTATTCTCCTCGGCGTTCCCATCTACAGTCTCGCCGCCTACGCCCTCCTCGCGCGCGGACGCCGTCGGCATTCGTAACGACAAATTCTGCGCATTTAGGCGGCGCGGAGCGCGCGGTTAAGGCTATAATCCTCCAGCGGTAACTCTCCCAAAAATTCTGATAGAAGTTCGAGCGACAAATCTCGACACGCGGGGGCGCGCCAATGAGCATCTTGCCGAAGACCGAGCACCTGAAACGCTACAAGGACGTGGCGATGCTTTTGATGAAGTACGGGCGCTCCGATCTGGTGAAGGCTTCCGGTCTCGAAGCGGCGCTCGTCGAAGAGGAAGTCGCCGACGCGAAGTCCGTGCCCAAGGCTGAAGACCTCGCAGACGATCTCGAACGATTGGGTCCCACCTTCGTCAAGCTCGGTCAACTGCTCTCGACGCGCGCAGACCTTCTGCCGCCCGCCTACCTCGAAGCCCTCGCGCGCTTGCAGGACAAGGTCGGGGCTTTCTCGTTCGCGGAGGTCGAGCGGATCGTCGAGTCGGAGCTGGGCGTAAGGCTCTCGAAAGCGTTCGCACACTTCGAGGCGAAGCCGGTGGCGTCCGCGTCGCTGGGACAGGTGCACCGCGCCACCATGCGCGACGGGCGCGAGGTCGTCGTCAAAGTGCAGCGACCGAACATACGCGAGCAGATGGTCGAAGACTTTGACGCGCTCGAAGAGGTGGCAAACTTCCTCGACGCGCGCACCGAGATCGGTCGCCGCTACGAGTTCGCGCCGATGGTCGAGGTCTTACGCAATAGCGTGCTACGCGAGCTAGACTACCGCGAGGAAGCGGGGAATCTGCTGACCCTCGCCCACAACCTGAGCAGCTTTGAGTCAATCGTCCTGCCGCGCCCCGTAGATGACTACACCACCTCGCGCGTGCTCACGATGGAGTTCGTCCGGGGCAGGAAGATCACGGATCTGTCGCCGCTCGGGCTCATGGAGATCGACGGCGCGCGCCTCGCCGAACAACTCTTCCGCGCCTACCTCCAACAGATTCTCGTGGACGGCATCTTCCACGCCGACCCGCACCCCGGCAACGTCTTTCTCGTCGAGGAAGAGGACGAAGAGACGCGCATCGCGCTCATCGATCTCGGCATGGTCGGGCACGTCACGTCCGGCTTTCAGGACAACCTGCTGCGGCTGCTCCTGTCCATCGCCGAGGGGCGCGGCGATGACACTGCCGAGATCACGATTCGCATGGGCGAGCAGAAGGGCGGCTTCAACGAGTCGGACTTCAAACGCCGCATCGCCGATCTGGTCGTGCGCCACACGGACGCCTCGATGAACAAGATCGACGCGGGCGCGGTCGTGCTTGAGATCACGCGCATCGCCGCCGACTGCAACTTCCGCCTGCCCGCCGACTTCACGATGATCGCGAAGACGCTCTTAAACCTCGACCGCGTCGTCTATACGCTCGCGCCCTCTTTTGATCCGAACGCGACCATCCGCCGCTACGCGACCGAGATTCTCCAGCACCGGATGCTCAAGGCGCTGGAGCCGGGCAACTTGATGACGAGCCTCATCGACGTGAAGGAGTTCGTCGAGCGTCTGCCGAGCCGCGTCAACAAAATCCTCGACGCCATCGGCAACAACGATCTTCAAATCAAGGTGGACGCGCTCGACGAGAAGGTGTTGATGGAGGGCGCGCAGAAGATCGCCAACCGCATCACGCTTGGCGTCGTCATCGCCTCGATGATCATCGGCGCGGCTCTCTTGATGAGGGTCGAGACGGCGTTCAAAATCTTCGGCTACCCCGGTCTCGCCATCATCTGCTTCCTGCTCGCCGCCGCCGCCGGTGGCTACCTCATCGTCATCATCCTCTTCTACGACCAGCCCACGAAGAAAAGAACCCGCCACGACGAGGACTAACTCCCCGGCGCGGCGGGCTTCGCCCGAACGCTGCACAGTTTTTTTTACGGCTGACCGAACCTAAGCTTGTACTCCGTCGAGTTCATGAAGCCATTGACCATCGAACGGATGTCGTTGGGGTTGGCGTTAATCGTCCGCAGCCAATCGTTGTAGCCGCCCGGCTCGGGGTCGCGCCTGAGGTAGCCGTAATACTGCATGGCGACGAACGCCGAGTTGAACTCCGCCTGCGCCACCTCGTCTGAGTCGGCGACGGCGCGTAAGACCTGCGCGCGGGTGAGGACGTTGCTACCAAGTCCGCTCATTCGGGTGATGAGATCGGCTCTCGTCAGTGTCACCTTCCCAGAGTCAGACAGGTCATCCGGGGTGGCGGGGTTCGGCGTCCTGATCGATTGGATGTTGTAGCGATCCATCAGGTGATTAACGAACTCCACGTTC
>JAVXVR010000511.1:0-19229 GCA_032230165.1 Acidobacteriota bacterium
AGCGAGGGCTCGACGCCGAAGCTCTTCCAATCGTCGCCGAGGAACGCGAGCAGGTCGCCGCGGAAGCAGCCCACGTCGAGCACCGTGCGCGCGGGCGCGGGCTCTAGTTCGGTGCGGACATATCGCCAGACCTCGCGCTCCTCCGCGTATTGCCACCAGTCTTCGCTCGCGAGCGTGCCGTAGTAGTTCTTCAACTGCTCCACGGTCGGCACGGGATCGCGGAAGCGCAGCTCGCAGACGCGGCAGCGATAGAGACGACTCTGCCCGCCGTCGAGCAGTCCCGATTGGTCGGGCGTGAAGACGGGCAGGACGCCGAGCGCCTCTGCGCTCGGACTGTCGCAGGCTGGGCACGTCACGTTCATCCGTGTGGTGATCACGAAACTACTTCTGCGCGCTGACTCTCGACGCGGCGCGCAGAAGTGAGAGCGACTCGCGCACGCGGGATGGGAGTCGCGGCGCGACGTTGCGGCGCAGCCATCCGCCTAAGCCCGGCGCGGGCATAGCCCAGGGGCAGATCTGCCTGAACGTGTACGCATCTATTTCCCGATCTCTCGCCATGTAGGCGGGGTGCTGTAAGGGGAACACAAGCGCGGAGCGGGGAAGCTCGGACATGGCTGCGACCGCCGTCTTGGTGTGCGTCGCGTCCACGCCGAACCCGATGTTGGTGATGAGGTTCGTGTCGGCGACGGCGGCAAGACAGTTCTGTGCCCACCAGGTGAAGAACCACTGGTAGTCCCAGGTATCAACTTCGCCCGCGCGGACGCTATCGAGCCTCTCGCGCCAGTAGCGCGCCGCGAGTTCATCGCCGAGCGTGTCAGCCAGCCACGAAGTCTCGCGCAACTCCGACCAGAGGTTGATGTCGGCGTCATAGTGCGCCCATGCGCGCCGCCACGAAGCCCAGCCCCAGATGTGACCGAAGCGAGAGAAGTAGTAGCTGTCGGGCGTGGGCTTGCGCCCGTGGAGGAAGTTGCTGCCACAGATCATCGAGACCCGCTCATCGTGGCGAAACCTCTCAAGGAGTTCAGAGCAGAAGGGGAAGAAGGTTGGATCGGGCAGGCAGTCATCTTCGAGGATGATCGCTTCTTCCACCTGCTCGAAGACCCACGTGATGCCGCTCGACACGCGACGCCGACATCCGAGGTTGACCTCCGAGAAGTTCGTCAGCACCTCGCAATCCCAGTCCACGCGCTCGACGATGGCGCGCGTCTCGCGACACGCCTCCGCCTCGCCCGCTCGGTCGGCGCGCGCGCCGTCCGCCACGACGAGCAGCTTGGCGGGGCGCGCCCGCGCGATCTCGGCAAAGACGCGCGCGGTCACGTCGGGGCGGTTGAAGATGAGGAAGGCGACTGGCGTTCTCAACACTTCGGCGATCTGTTTGAACTCCTAAGATGGTTTGCAAGCCTGAGACTGATCCGGCTCGGTTTGTCGAGCTGCTTAGACAATTAAGCAGGGCTACCTATACAGACGCAGGCGCGTGCGCGCAAGCAGCGCGCCGTCTTTGCTCTCAGCCCTCGGCGGCGGCGCGCTCCAGCGAGTTGTCGAGCATGTCGGCGAGAAAAACTTCGAGACCCGCGCGCGGCGACCATCCGAGTTCGCTCCGCGCGCGCGTGGCATCAACCTCGATGACGCGCGGATCGGCGGGGCGCAAAAGTTTCTCATCAACCACGACCGCCGCCTCGCCCGTCGCGCTAAAGCGCGCGCCCCACCGTGTCGGATCGTCCCCTTCGAGTCTCCATTCGAGCGGGAAGCCGCCGAGGCTGAAAGCCGCGTTGACCAACTCCCAGACGGCGTGCGTGCGACCCGTGCCGAGCACGTAGTCGCGGTACGATCTGCCCTCATCAACAGGCGCGCCCGCACCGGCTCTCGATTCCACTGCAACCGCGCCGCCCGCAGATTCGACGCCGCGCGCGACGCGGACTTCGATCTGCCGAATGATGAGTTGCATCCCCTCGACGTAATCGGGCGCGAAGCCCCAGTCGCGCCTGATCTTCAAGTTGCCCATCGCGAGCGGCGCGCTCGTTTGCCCGGTGGGCGCGAGCCGTCGCAGCGCGCGGACGTGATCGGTGATCTTGCGCGTCAGGAACTGCGCGGGGCGGCGGTGCGACTCGTGGTTCGAGAGAATGCCGCAGGCGACGCGCACGCCGTAGGCTTCGCGGTAGGAGCGGCAGAGCAGGTGCGCCGCCGCCTTCGCGCTCGCGTAAGGACTCTGCGGGTTGAGCGCAGACTCTTCGTTGTAGCGAACCGTCCCGCCCGCTGCGCCGCCGAACATGTCGGTCGAAGAGGCTTGGTAGAGGCGCGTCGCGGGGCTGCTGAGGCGCACGCATTCGAGCAGCTCGGCGACGAACGCGGCGTTCGTGCGCCACGTCGTGAGCGGATCGGCGAACGAGCGCGAGACGCTCGACTGACCCGCAAGGTTGTAAACCTCCGCAGGCTGCGCGGCGGCGACGAGATCGAAGAGCGGCGAAGGCTCACAGAGATCGAGCGCGTAGGCGTGCAGGCGTTCGCGCGCGGCGTGGGCTTCGGCGAGCGCGCCGAAGTCTTCGGGTCGGCGCGTCACGGCGTGGACTTGCCAGCCCTCCGCGAGCAGGCGCGCGACGAGGAAGTAACCGTCCTGACCCGCCGCGCCAACGACGACCGCCGCGCCGCGTCTGGTATTAGTCTCGTTCATGCGCGTCGAACTGTGCTCAAGATTTCATCGCGAGGAAGGACTAGCGGCGACCGGAGACGCGTAGCTCCTGATGCACCTTCATGTGAACGCTCGCGCGCTTCGCTCGAACGCATCAGGCGTTGGTCTGCGAATGTCGGGCGACGAGGTGAGCGCGCGCGTCGGCGATGACGCGCGCGACACCTTCGGCGAGCGAAACTTCCGGTCGCCAGTCAGCGAGCGGATGCTCTGGATCGATGATGTGCTCGGTGCCGCGCAACTCACCCAGCTGCACCTCGACGCCGAGCTGGCGCGCGATCTCTTCGGCGACCTGACGGATCGAGACCCACTCCACCCCGGCGATGTGCGCCAGCCGTTGATCGCTTTCGGCGAGAGAGGTGAGCGCCCGCGCGCAATCCAACTTGTAGATGAAGCGGCGGCGCTCGCTGCCATCGGTTCTGCACTCGACGCGCCCGCGCGCGAGCCCCGCGAGCACGAGGTCTGTGACGACGTGGCTCTTCAAGTCGGGCTCTTCCCAGCCATAGGTGTTCCACAGGCGCGCGATCTTGCCGCCGAGCTGCTGCGCCCAGTGCTCGGCGAGCAGCTTCGTCACGCCGTAGGCGTTCGGGACGACCGTGAGCTGCGTGCTGGTGAAGACGAAAGGCTTGCCCGCGTGCGCCAGCGCGTCCATCACGCGCAGCGTGATCTGCGTGTTATTCCGGTACTGCTCGTGCTGTCTGTCCGCCGCCTCGATGTACTTCGCCCCGCCCGTGTCCCACGCGAGAAACCAGATGCGGTCGGCTTCGGCGAACGGCGCGCTGAGATCGGCGCGGCGCAGGTCGCAACCGGTCTTGAGATCGAGCGATGCGACCTCGTGCCCGCGCGCGCGCAGCAGCGCGACGAGCGTCGAGCCGATCAAACCTTCGCCGCCCAGCACGAGTTCTCTCACAGCGTTCGGCATTATCTCTCCGATTTAATCCGCCTCCAGACGCCAGACGCGCTGTGCCAACTGCGTCTCGCGCGCATCGGCGAGTCCCCAGTCGTCCGGGTTGTGATACGGGATGCCTTCGACGCCCGCCCACTCGCCGTGGTGCGGCTGCACGCCCTCGGAGCAGGAGGTCGGGTGGGCGAGGTGGAGCACGAAGCCGGCTCTCTGCGTGCGCGCGCCGTGCGCCATCATCTGCGCAACGCCGCGCATGTCCGCGCCGATGCGGTGGCGCGAGAGCGCTTCGTCGTAGCCGCGCGCGCGATGCCACAGCTCGCGGCTGGCAAAGGCGAACTCGCCCGTGCCCATCGGGTTGTAAGGGCTCACGCGGCGGTAACGCAGGATGTCGGCTAGTCCCATTGCGCGGGCTCGACCTTCGCGCCAGGGGATGTCAACGCGCTGCGTCGTCCAGATCACATCATCGCGGAGCGAGCCGCCGAGGAGCGCACGCACGGAATCGGGCGCGAAGGCAGCATCGGCATTCGTCGTGACGATCCAGTCGGTGCGCGCGCGGCGCACGCCGACGTTCTTGGCGTGATACTCCAACAGTTTGATGTTCGGGTTGTCGCAGACCGCGTCGTGAATACGGGGCGGCACGACGTAGGCGCGCACGAACTCGAAGCGCTGCGTGAGCCTCTCCGACAGCAACTCGCGCTCGGGCGGCGGATTCCACTCGATGAAGATCACTTCGTCAGCCAAGTGGCGCGCGTTCCACTCAATGGTCGCTTCGAGCCGCTGGCGGAAGTCGGACATGTAGTCGTCGTTGCGCCCGACGACGACCGCCGTCACGGACGGGCGCGCACCGTTCTGCTCCGCGCGCAGTTGCGCGAAGTTGTACGCCCCGCGCGCGGCGAAGCGCGCACGCCTGCCCAACTCGCCTGAGCGATAGACGATGCCCCTGACGCCCTTAATATCCTTCAGCTTCTGAAGACTGATGCTCAAACCCGGACTCTCCGAACTCCCTGAACTCTCAAAATTATCTGCGCCGCGCGCCAGTCTCCGAACGCCCTCACGCCCCCGGCATAAAAATTCCCCGCGGTTCAAGCTTCGCGGGGGCGACGAGATTCCCTCTTCCGAAAGCGCGTCCTAATGTTTTTCACCCCTCGGCTAAGACCTTCCCGAAAACTTCCATCAAGCGCCGCCCGTAGTCTGCGGCGAGCCGTTGGCTCTCTTCGGCGATCTCCCGCGCGCTCCTGTTCGAGTGCGGGTAGCATTGCTCCATGAGCCGAGCCAACTCCTCTTCGTCGTTGGGTGTGAAGAAGAGCGCGCCGGGCGCGTCCAACTCGCGGTGGACGGGCAAGTCGGAGCACAGCAACTGCGTTCCCAAAACTTGCGTCTCTTCGACGATGGCTCCGCGCCCCTCGAAGCGCGAAGGTTGGACGACCGCCTCCGCCGCGCGAATCAGCGCCACCTGCTCCGCACGCGGGACGACGCCGAGGAAGCGGCAGTACTCGTGAAGCCCCTGCTGCTGTACGAGCCGCAGCGTCTCGCTGAAGTCGTCCGGGTGGCGGTAGTCGTGCGTGCGCCCTGTGAATGCGACAACGGGGGGAACCTTAGCACACCGTTTGAGGCGGCTCAAAGCACCGAAGACGAGCGCGTGATTCTTGTGCCGCCAGAACTGGTTGCTGACGAGGAAGAAGCGTTCGGGGAGCGCGTAGCGGCGGCGCACCTCTTCGGGATCGGCGGCGAGGACGGACTCCGGGAAGACGGGCGGGAAGCCGCAGACGTGAACTTTTCCCCTGATGTGCGGGTGTTGGCAGACGGCGTCTTCGGCGACCGACCGGCTGATGGCGAGAATGCCTTGCGCGCGTTCGGCAATGTAGTTCCACTGTCGCTCGCGTTCGCGCCGCTCCGCTTCGTCGAACATTTCGGGCAGGTGGCGAAACTGGAAATCCGGGAACCAGACGAGGAGACGACGGCGCGCGCTCAAGCCCTCGAAGCCCGCGAACCCGACCCACAGATCAACGCCGAAACGGTCGGCGATGCGCGTGAGCGCGGGGTCTTCCCAGGGCTTGCGGAGCGCGCGCCGCAGCGCGGCATTGGCAACGCGCCCGACACGCGACTCGCGCACGCGTTCGAGCGGCACGGCGCGGACGTGTGACGCACGGGCGAGCGCGAACGGCAAAGCGTCCGGCGACGCCCCGACGACGAGGCAGGTGGGCGGGTCGGCGAGCGCGCCAAGACCAAGCAGCGTCACCTCAAGCCAGTTCGACCCGCCCTCGTACTGTCCGCCGAACAGGTTCTGGAAGGCAATGATCATCAACTTTGCACGATCAGGTCGGCGATCCGACGGAGCGCTATCTCAGTTCGGCGGCAACCCGGCTTGAAGCGCCTGCTCCAGATGCTCGATGGTACGCTCGATGCGAAATCTTTCCTCGACCGTGCGTCTCCCGTTTGCCCGCATCTCTTCATAGAGGCGATTGTCGTTCAAGAGCCGCAGGACTTGATCGGCGCAGGCTCTGGCGTCCTCTTTGGGAAAGACCAAACCGTTGATCTCGTGCGCTAAAACCTCTGCGCTCCCGCCACTCGCGGTTCCCAGCACAGCCAAGCCCGAAGACATAGCTTCAAGCAGTGTGATGCCCAATCCTTCATCACAGATCGAAGGGAAGAGAAGAATATCGTGCGCCTGAAAAATATTCGGCAGTTGATCTCTGTCGGCGAAGCCGAAGAAGTCAACGTAGTCGTCCAATCCGTGAGAGCGCACCAACTGCCGTAGCTCTAAGACGTAGTCAGGAAGAATGCTGCCGCCGACCACCGTGAATTTGATGGACGTACAACCGTAATCCTCGACAAGGATTCTGACGGCTTCAATCGCCGTGTGCACGCCTTTATGCGGACCTACTTGCCCGACAAAGAGCAAGCGTGTCGGTTTGTCGCGCCCACGCTTGTACGGAAACTTCTCGATCTCGATGCCCCAATAGATGACGGGCGCGCCCGCGACCGACTCGCCAGCCTCCAAAGTGACCCGCTTGAGAAAACGGCTGGCGAACTGAGCGCGGCGCAAATCCAACCTTCCGGCGGAGATGATGCCAAAGGCTTTTAAAGAAGATTGCAGCACCCAACTGCCGAATCGAACCAACGGGCGGCGCGACTCATAGGGCCACAGTGAGTACCACGGATCGCTTCTCCACATTGATAACCATTTGTCGAAGACGTAATAGTGAGTGGACAGCTTCATGCGCTGCGCGCGCAGCGCGAGTGAGACGGACAAGCCGGTTAAATTCCAGATGTATATGAGATCGGGGTCGAATCGTCGCACCGCCTTCCGCAGGGCTCTTTGATTGTGCGCCTCTTTTTTCAGCAGGCGGAGTACGCGTTTCGTCCCGGTCAACTGCTCCCACGCGATGCTCGTCTCCAACCAACGATAAACTTCACCTTCGGTCTGAACGCTGCCCACTCCGTAGGTGCTGGTTAACACACAAACTTGATGTCCCCGCGCCTTAAATCTTTCGACCGTTTCTTGACAGCTCAACTCATAGCCGCCGAGATGATGAGGAGGATACAGGTTAGAGATTACTAAAACACGCATACCGTTCACGATTGATTGCGACTACATGCGACCTTTCTTCCGCGAGTTAAAGCCTGCGCGAGCGCCGTGCTTAAAAGCGGCGAGGAGCCGGCGCGGTGGAAAGACTTCAGCGGGCGCGAGCCTCGCCGCCTTCCACAAAAACGGAAATGCTTCAGAGAGTGGCCCCTGTCGGGTCAGGCGATGGTATTCGTCCAGATAGGCGCGGGCTGTGCTGCGGCTGAGCTGCCGAATTCGTTGGCTGAGCAAGTCGCGATATTCCCGGCTCGTGGACGCCATCGCCGAACGAGTCTTACGCAGCGCATAAAGCTCCTTTCTGATCATGCGGAATTGGTCGTGTGAATAGTTGTGTTGATGTAGATAATACTCGATGAGAGGCTCGTGCAGATATCCGATCCTCGCCTCCGGCATACACCGCAGCCACATCTCGTAGTCGTCCGCCGGCGCACACTGCGCATCGAGCAGCCCCACGCGGTCGAAGCACGACCTGCGAATCATGACGGACGAGGCGCACAAAAAATTTCCCTGAATGAGCAGCCGGAAGAGAGCGACGCTGTCCTCACCCGGACTCCGCCCGAGATCGCGCAACACCTCCGGCGTGAAATGATCGCTGTAGCGGCGGCGCGCCTCGTCTTGCACGACGACGGCGTCGGTCGCCGAGATGTCCAACCCGTGCGCCTCCGTGAAGGCGAGCTGCCTTTCCAGTTTCGTCGGCAGCCAGCGGTCGTCGTGATCGAGCAGGCAGACCCAGTCGCCTCGCGCAGCGCGAATACCGGTGTTGCGCGCCCCGGCGATACCCTGATTGCGCTGCTGGGTGTAGCTGAAGCGCGGATCGCGCAGGTAGGGCTCGACCACACGCCGCGTGTCGTCCGTCGAGCCGTCGTCAACGAGGATCGCTTCCCAGTCCACGCGCGTCTGCGCGAGCACGCTGTCGAGCGTCCGCTCGATGTGGGGAGACGAGTTGTACAGGGGCGTGACGATAGATACTTTAGGTGTCAACGTGGTTGCGCCGTTCCTCGCTTACGCGATTGCCATGCCCCGTGCAGATTACCGGACTGCCCTCGCCAAACTCAAGACGACTGTCCGGCAGAAGACCCGACATGCTCGCGCGCTCCCAGCCCGAACAGCTCGGCGAACTTGGCTTGAGCCGCCGCGAGGCTGAAGTCCACCCGCGCGCGCTCCCATGCGTTCCGGCTGAGCGTTCGGCGCAAGTCCGCATCATCGAGCAGCCGCTCCAAGCCGCGCGCCAGAGCGCGCGGATCATCCTCGTCCACGACTAGTCCGCACGCGTGCTCGCGGAAGTAGGTGGCGATGAACGAGTCGGGCGGCGCGTGGACGAGGATGGGGCGGCGCGCCGCCAGATACTCACCCACCTTGCTCGGCGAAGAGACTTTGATCAGTTCCGGATAGGGCGTCGCGAACGCCAGCGGGAGGAAGAGCACGTCGGCTCCGCGCTGGATGGCGGGCATGGCAAAGACCGTCTGGTGCTCGTGGAAAACGACCGGACCGCGCACGCCCTTCTCTTCCAGAAAGGCGGGCGGCTGCGCCGTGTAGATGTGCGCCTTCACTCCGGGGCGGTCGAGCAGCCCGATTGCCGCCATCAGATTCCTGAACGCCCCGTAGTGCGCGTCATAGACCGCGCCCGTGAAGACGATCCTGACCTCGTCGCCTATCCCCTCCGGTGGCTCTGGAATCTCTTCATAGGCGGATAGGTCGCAGGGGTTGTGAATGACCGCAGACTCGACGCCGTAGCGTCGGCGCAGCAGGTCGCGCACAAACTCGTTAGTCGTGATGACGCCGTCCGCCCGCTTGACGATGAGCGGTTCGAGGCGCTCGCCAATAAAGCGCGTGCGTGGCTGAATCCACATGTGCGCGTAGGTGTCGAACAGATAGACGTGGAAGGGGACGCGCGCCATCCGACTCGCGAGAAAACCCGACGGTACGTCGAGCAAGTCGTCGCCGCTCGAACACGAGAGCACGGCGTCGCACTTCTCCCGCCTGACGATGCGGGCGATCTGGCGTGCGCGTAAGAATGTGCCGAGCGTGATGTTGACACTGTCGCGCCAGAGCGGCGACGGGTGCTCGTGCGCTCTCTCGTGTGTGGTCGAGAGGTAAAAATATTTGCCGGGGAGCTTTTGCGAGTAGTGCGCCTCGTTGGGCGACGCGCCCAGATTCTGCGAAGAGATGAGGCAGTAGTTTGCCGGGTTTACGTCGCGGAGCAGCCTGTGAATCATCATCGCCTGCCCCGAAGGCGATGGCGGCAGGAGGCGGGAAATGAGGGCGATCTTCATCTCGAAACGATCTGCGGGGTGACTTCGTGAAGATAAGGGCGTAGCGCGAAGCCTTTGCGTCAATGCCCGAGCAGGATTTTGACGACGGCGCTGCTGACGTTCCTGACCGTGTACTCGGGCGGGGCTGTCCACTCTCCCTTGCGGTCGAGCACCGTGCGGACTGAGCGCAGGATCGTCTCAGCCTCTGCGCCGCTCAGCATGTTGCTGCCGCACTCGAGCGTCTCCGGACGCTCGGTCACGTCGCGCAGCGTGACGTTCGCCACGCGGAAGAGCGCGCACTCTTCCTGCACCGTCCCCGAGTCGCTCAGAACGCAGAAGGCGCTCTGTTCGAGCGCGACGAAGTCGAAGAGTCCGAACGGCTCGTGGAACTGAATCCCGGCGCTCGCCTCCGGGTCGATCTGGAAGCGCTGCATCACGGCGCGGGTGCGCGGGTGCGTGCTACAGATGACCGGCAGCCCGTACTCGCGCTGCAAAAGCTCCAGCCCGCGAATCAGCGAACGCAGTCGCTCCTCGATATCCACGTTCTCGGCGCGGTGCATCGTCACGAGAAAATAGTTTTCCCGCTCGAGCCCCAGCCGCGCGAGCACGTCCGAGCCGCGCACCTGCTCGCCGTAGTGCTCGATGACTTCGAGGATGGGATTGCCGGTGACGTAGACGCGCCGCCCCTCGATGCCCTCGCGCAAAAGATTGGCGCGGCTGCGCTCGGTGTAGGGCATCAGCACGTCACTGCAATGATCGACGATGCGGCGATTGATCTCTTCGGGCACGCGGTCGTCGTAGCAGCGGTTGCCCGCCTCCATGTGATAGACGGGGATGCCGAGGCGCTTGGCGACGATAGCCGAGAGCGCGCTATTGGTGTCGCCGAGGATGAGGAGCCTGTCCGGCTTCTCCGCGTCGAGCACGCGCGCCGCGAGCGCGATGATCTGACCGATCTGCTCGCCGAAGGTCTCGCCGCGCGCGCCGAGGTAGTGGTCGGGTCGCCGCACGCCGAGCTGCTCGAAGAAGAGATCGCTCAGAGCGGGATCGAAGTTCTGACCCGTGTGGACGAGGACGTGCGAGTCGGCGAGGCGGTCGAGCTTCTCGACGACGCGGCTCAGGCGGATGATCTCAGGGCGCGTGCCCAGGACAGTCATGACCTTCATGCGAGCATGTCTTCCTCATAGACGAAGCGGTCGCTGATCATCAGCTTGTGGCGGCGGAGAAGCTCTGCGACCTGCTCCCGGTTCATTACGTTGTCGGCGGAGCTGTACTCTTTGCCGAGCGGGGTCAGCTTCTCCTCTGCCGAGCGCAGTTCCGGCAGCATCGGCTTGATGACGTAGTAGCCGTCGCGCTCGACCGTGCGGTATGCCTCCTCCTCGGAGACGAGAATCTCGTGCACCTTCTCGCCGGGGCGAATGCCCGTGACGACCATCTTGATCTTCTCGTCGCCAATGAGTGCGGCAGCGATGTCGGTGACGAGCGCCGAGGGCACGCGGGGGATGTAGGTCTCGCCGCGCTCGGCTCCTTTCAGCGCGGCGAAGACGGTATCCACAGCCTGTTCGAGACTGAGGAGGAAGCGAGTCATGTCGGACGTGGTGATGGTGACGGGACCGCCGCGCCGTATCTGCTCGTGGAAGAGCGGGATGACCGAGCCGCGCGAGGCGAGGACGTTGCCGTAGCGCACGCAGATGAAGCGCGTCTCGTCCGCATCGAGATTGGCGCGCACGAAGAGTCGCTCCTGCACCGCCTTCGTCATGCCCATCACGTTGACGGGCTTGCACGCCTTGTCGGTCGAGACGCCGACGACCGTCTCGACCGGCAGGCGGTACTCGCGGATCGCGCGGATGATGTTCTCCGCGCCGTTGATGTTCGTCTGCACCGCCTCGTAGGGGAAATACTCGCAGGACGGCACCTGTTTGAGTGCCGCCGCGTTGAAGACCACGTCCGCCTGACGCATGACGGTCGCGACGCTGTGCGGGTCGCGCACGTCGCCGATGCGGAACTGCAAAATCTGCTCGAAGTTGTGGTAGATGACCTCGTCGGTCGCGGTACGCATGTGCTGGAAGGCGAGGCGCATCGAGTGCTGCTTGGCTTCGTCGCGCGAGAAGATCGTGATCTGTCGCGGCTTGCCAAGCTCGCCCGTGAGCAGGCGGCGCACCAGCACCTTGCCGAGCGAGCCGGTGCCGCCCGTGACGACAACTCTTTTATCCGTCAGCATGAATCCTCTTATCTCACTTTCGTGTTTGTGTGTCACGTATCTCTTCGTAAGGGGTGGCGTCGGCGCGCATCCCCTCAATCATCTCCCGCCAAGAGGGTGGGACGAAGCCAGTCGCGCGCCGGAAACGCTCGCCGTTCAGGCTACGGTCGCACACGAAAGTCTCTTCGGGTTCTACTTCGATGTCCAGCCCGTAAACCTCCCGCACCAGCGACAGAAGATCAAACTTCGTGATGGGCGCGGCGGCGACGTGATAAACGCCCTCTAAGTCGCGCCGCGCCTCGATGATGTCTGCGATGATCTGCGAAAGGGCAAGTGTGGTGAAGCCGCTGAAGACAGCGCGTCTGAAACCGCGAACTTTGTGCCCCTGCTGACTCAAGAACCATTCGATGAGTCCGTGCGATCCCTCAAGCTCGCGCCCGATCATCGAAGTGCGGAGCGTGAGACAGCCCGCGCCGCCCACTTCGCCGAGCAGCTTCGTCCTCCCGTACAAATCCTCCGCGTCCGCCGCGTCGTCTTCTGCGTAGTGACCCTTGCGCCCGGAGAAGACGCAATCGGTACTGATGTGAATGAGCCGCGCGCCCGCGGCTTGGCACACTTGCGCGAGGCGGTGCGGGAACAACGCGTTGACCGAGATGCTCCGGAGCGCATCCTTCGCTGCCGCGTCCTGCTTCACGATACCGACGCAGTTGACCACCACTTCGGGGCGCGTCGAGGCAAACGCACGGACGACGCTGTCGAAGTCCTCCGCCGAGACGTGTCCGACCGCGCGCGACGGGTCGAAGATGCGGAAGCGCGCATAGGCTGTGGGCGACTGCCGGAAGGTGGCGCGGGTGTCGAAGCGCCCGGCGAGCGTCTGCCAGAGTTTATGCCCCAGCATCCCGGAGCCGCCGAGGATTAGAATTCTCATGCCTATGCTATCTCAATCGCTTCCTGCTTGGCGGCTGAATCATACACGGTCACGGCTGCGCCACGGCGCTGTGAGCTACCGGGCGAAGGTGTCGTGACGTTCCTTCGAGTCGTGTTGAAAATCCGCATACGACGCATCTCTCTCGTTAATCACTTCGACCGCGATGGGCCACTCGATCTGGAATGTCGGGTCGTTCCAACGCACGCCCCCCGCGCTGTGCGGGGCATAGACCTCTGAGACTTGATAAAAAACTTCGGATGCGTCAGCCAGAGTCAAAAAGCCGTGTGCGAATCCTTCCGGCACGTAGAGCTGTAGATAATTTTGCGCTGTCAGCTCGACAGCCGTCCACTGCTTGAAAGTCGTAGAATCCGGGCGCAGATCAATGACGCAATCATAGACTGCCCCAGCCGTGCAGCGCACCAGCTTCGCCTGCGCGTAGGGGGGCGACTGAAAGTGCAACCCGCGCATCGTGCCGCGCCGCAGGTTGAGGGAGGTGTTGCATTCGGCGACCGGCGGATTAAGCCCGTGCTCCGCAAACTCTTTAGCGGAGAAGGTCTGCGCGAAGAACCCCCGCTCGTCCTCGAACCTCTTCAGCTCGATGACAAACACGCCTTTCAATTTCGTTTCCGTAAAAATCATCTGGTTGCCTGACGAGTTGAGATCAAGATTGAAACCGCTCGCCTTTCAAAATCGCTTCCTGCTAGGCGGTTGAATCATACACGGTCACGGCTGCGCCACAGTCATCTAGGCGCTGACACCACGCGACTCTTTGGCAAGCGTCTCGTAGAACTCGACCACACGTGGCTTGATCTTCGAGCGATCCGCCAGCCGCCGGACTAATTCGAGATTCCTCTCCGCTGCGCCGTCAACTAGGGCATCGTCCGACATCGCGCGGCACAAGGCTTCCGCGATCTCGTGCGGGTAAAGGTTGCGTGCGAAGAGCACGTTTGTCTCCTGCTCGGCGACGGGTGTAATCGTCTCGAGCGGCGAGACGATGGGGAGTGCCCCGGCGGCCATCGCCTCGAACATCGAGTTGGGCGTCCCGTCTATGAGCGAGGGCGCGAGCATCACGCGCGCCCCGGTCATCATCTCCAACACGCGCGCGCGGGGCAGGCGCGCATGTGCATGGCACGCGCGACGGATGTGCTCGGGTAGCGCCCAGTACCACTGAATCGCCTCCCAGTTCATCGAGAGGAGGTGTATCTCGCACGGCTGTATGCGCTCCCAGCAGAGCCTGATCGCCTCGTAAACCGGGAGCGTCTTCGCCCACATGCACTCGTAAACCTTCGGCACGAGGACGAGCCGCCGCGAAGAAGGCGTCCCGTCCCACTTGCGCGCGAGCGTGTCAACGTCAATGCCGCCGGTGCCAGGGACTGTCCCTATGCGCGAGAACTGGTCTTCGCGGACGCCCATCGAGCGCGCGATGCGGAAGTTCTCGCGGTTGTCGCTGAGGAGTTGATCGCAGGTGCGCAGCACCTCGGCTACCTGATCGCGCCGCGACGGGTCGAGATGCGTGAGCGCGAGGTCGGAGCCGCCTCGCGTCTGGAGCACCCATCGACCGATCCCTTCGAGCCGATACTTGCGGCGCGCGCGGAAGTAGAAGTCGCCCGACGGGTCAAGACCGAGCGTGTGGACAACGTCGGGCTGCCACTCGCGCACGACCTTGGCGAGCCACTGCTCGGCGAGTTCCTCGACGGTACGGACGCCGCGGGCGCGCGCCACCTGCCTCTTGGCGAAGCGGGCGGCGCGGTTGGAAGGGTGCAGCGCCGCGCGCGTCGGCGGGTCGAGCGCGGCGTGGTAATAGGAGGTGATATAGGTCCTGACCTGCCAGTCGTCGGGCGGCACGCCGCTTGGTAGCGCGAACAAGCGGACGTTGAACCCCGCGCCTTCGAGCAGGTCTATCCAGGAGTGCGTATGCGTGCTTTCAGCCAGCCCGATGAACAGAATCTTTGGCTTGCCGGGATGCGGGTCGGACTTGAAGGAAGAGTCAGCCGGCGCGCGTCCGGGCTGATGCCCCACGCACGCGTTGGTCTGCGCTTCGCCATCTTGGGACGAGGCGGGGATGCCCGCGCCTTCTTGAAAGTTCATCCTCGTCAAGTTAAATGAAAAGGTCAGCGCGCCGCGGCGTAGAACGTCTCGTCCGACGCGCCAGAGGCGAGCGGGGCTCGTGAGCAGTCCAAAACTTCTCGCGACCAGAGTTCGAGCATCATTAGGAGCCAGGGCTGCGGCCAGTCTATCTCACCGCGCATGAAGTTGTCTCTGACCGAGGCGACGGCGCTCGCATCAAGCAGACCGCGCCGCGCGGTCTGCTCCTCCGAGAGCGTGTCGAGCATGATCTCGCGCAGGGGTCCGCGCAGCCAGTGGGCGAAGGGCATCGCGAAGCCGCGCTTGGGCTGCGTGTCGAACCCTTCAGGGAGCAACTTCTTCCCGATGTCGAGCAGGACGCGCTTTGTGCCTGCCTCTCGGTAGCTGAGGGAGCGCGTCACCGCCGGGTCGGGCGGCACCCCCATCTTCGCCTCGTCGGGGAGCGAGAGTGCCGCATCAGCCACCACGGGGTCGAGGTAAGGCACCCTCACCTCAAGCGAGTGCGCCATCGAGGCTGCGTCTATGTCGCGCAGGAGTTGGTTGGTCGTGTACCCACGCAGACAGAGCCCCGTCACGCGCTCGAGGGTGGAACCAGCGGGTAACTCGTCAACCGTCCTCAAATCGTGATGCGGCGACCATCCGGTCTGCGCAGCCTCGCGCAACTCGGGCGAGAGGATCGCGGTGGCAGTGCCCGCCCTGAATACGCTGTAGATGGCGGAGTAGCGCGTGACGAACCCATCGTCGTTGCGCAGGCGGTTGAGCCGCCACCCGCCGGGCATATCAAGGAGCGGGTCGAGCAGCGGGCGACTCGCCGCCCACGCGAGCAACGCCCTGGCAGCAGTCTTCCGCGTCCCCGCGCGCGCGCGCGCCTCTGCGAGCATCATTAAGGCGAACCACGGGTAACCCGCGAAGAGTTCATCGCCGCCCGTGCCGGAGATGGCTACCGTCACGGACGAGCGCGCCGCGAGACTGACGAAGTAGCTGTTGACGCCGTCCACGGTCGGCTGGTCGAGTCCGCGAGCGATGTGCGGGAGTGCGTCGCGCACGTCCTGCCCACGCACGACGACGCGCGTGTGGTCTGTGCCGATGTGCGCGGCGGTGCGCTGGGCATCGCCCGTCTCATCCATCTCGCTGCCCTCGGCATCGAAGCCGACCGAGAAGGTCTTAACGCGCGCGCCGCTCACCTCACGCGCCATCAGCGCCACCAGCAGCGACGAATCCAAGCCGCCCGAGAGGAACGCGCCGAGCGGCACATCCGAGATCATCTGTAACCGCACAGACTCTTCGAGCACGCCAGCTAACTCTTCGACCTGCTCCTCGTAGGGGCGGCGGCGCAAGTCGGCGCGGCGGTTGACGCCTAGAGACCAGTACCGCTCGACGCGCTCGCGCCCGCCCTCGATGATGAGGCGATGCGCCGGCAGCAGCATCTCGACCCCGCGCAGAATCGTGCGCGGCTGATAGATCGAGCCGTAGGTCAGGAGCATGTGGAGCGCGACGGGGTCAACCTCCGGCTCGACAAGTCCGCTCGCGAGCATCGCCTTGACTTCCGATGCGAAGACGAAGCGCCCCCCGCGCCGCGCGTAGAGCAGCGGCTTGATGCCCATCTGGTCGCGCGCCAGCAGTAGGCGCTCGCGCCCCGAGCCCCGCCGCCTGTCATAGACGGCGAGCGCGAACATCCCGCGCATACGCAGCAAGAAGTCGTCGCCGTAGTGTTCGTACATTCGCAAGACAACTTCCGTGTCCGACTGCGAGGCGAACGTGTAGCCACGCTGTTCGAGCAGGCGGCGCTCGTCGCGGAAGTTGTATAACTCACCGTTATAGACGATGGAGATCGCCCCGTCAGGCGTGCGCATCGGCTGGTGGCCACCCGCGCTCGTGTCAATAATGGCGAGGCGCGTCATGCCGAGCGCGACGTTAGCGTCATGCATCTGCCCGCGGTCGTTAGGTCCACGGTGGTGCATAGCCGCCACCATCGCGCCGACCGCCCCGGCGTTGTCGCCGGCTCCCCAGATTCCACAGATGCCGCACATAGTCCCCTCGAGCCTTTCAGGCACGCTCCGCCGCTTTGGCGGCGGGCATTCTGGCACGCGCCTCGACGCCGTTCCCTCCGTAGGAGACCTCCAGATCACCGAGACCGCACGCGCGCAGGCAGCGCTCGATCTGTTGGGCGCTGCGGAGGTGTTTGTAGCGATCCGTCAGCGTGTCGTGTGTGTCGAGCAGCGCCCACTCAGCGAGCAGTTGCTCACCGAGTTGCGGGTAAACATCGTAGTAGTCAACGAGCGGGGAGAACCTTTGTAGGTGGGGGCGCAGGCGCCGCGCGCCGCGCGCCCCATTCCACGTGAGCCTGTGCAGCGACAGCAGCACGCGAGAGAGTGCGAGTGCTGCCCGCTTGGACTGGCGCGGTGGCAAGCGCAGCAGGAGGCGGCGGGCGACAACGCGCGGGAGCGTCAGCGCGTAGTTGTGCGCATAGTGATCTATGACGAGCATCCCGCCGGGCTTCACGTACTTGGCTAGTGCCCTGATGGTCTCCTCCGGATCGGGCGTGTGCTGGATGACGCCGAGGCAGACGACGAAGTCGAACGAGTGCAGCGCGACGGGCAGGCGGCGCGCGTCTGCCTGACACACGAAGTAGTTCGGTGAGTCGCCGCAGTTCTCGTAGTTGGCTTCGACGGCAGGGGAGAGGTCGCAGGCGAAAACACGCCCGCCAGCCGCGAGCAGCAGTTCGGTGAAGCGTCCCGCGCCGCAGCCGACTTCGAGCACACTCTGATCGCGCACGATTTCGAGCGAGCCGCCGAGGCAGCGCGCGAGGCGGTCGCGCGAGATGGTCGTCCCTGTGTACGAGTCGAGTTGGGTCTTACGGAACGTGTTCCATTGCAGCCCGAACCCGGAGGCGTAATTCTCCAGCCCAACAAAGCGCGGAATATTTTTCACCACGGGAAAGCGGCAGCCGCGCGGACACACGATCTCGCATACATTGTCAGTTCGTCCGCGACTGCCGTTCGCGGTCAGTGGCTCCGCATGATCAGCGCATCGCAGTTCTGGAGGAAAGTGCATCATCGGACTCACTCTCCTAAGGACGCCAAGCGCAAACTAGCATATATTGGTCGAATGAGAGGTCGCCCGTAGGCTTGCTCGTTGGGGGATGCGTCAGATCAACCCACGGCCCGTAAGAGTTGATCGAAAGGCTAAACCCCGCATCGGAGAGCGCCTTGAACGCCAAGGCGAGCATAGGCGGATTGTTATTCATTAGGTGAAACTCAATTACCATACTCTCAACGTTCCGCAGCCGGTCGGCACAATCCGCAAGTACCTGCCATTCGGCACCCTCGATATCGAGCTTGATGAAATCTACTCTGCTTGCATCGAGATAATCGGCGAGGCGCACGGTTCTGACAGTATATTCGCCGCCTCTGTCGGAGCCAACAGGCTGGGCAACGAGCCTGCTCCCATCCGCACCCTCGGAGAGAAATGTGTGTTGGCCCTCAGCCGTCCATACAGCGGCCTCGACCACCTCAACGCCCCCAATCCCGTTAGCAACCAAATTCTTTCCCAGTACCTCACAAATCTCTTTGTCTGGCTCGAAGGCCACAATCTGGGACTTTGGATAGAGACGCTTGTAATGCAGCACGCTAACGCCTATGTTAGCTCCACAGTCGAGAATAAGTGGGTCTTCGCGCCGGGCGATAAAATCGTTCCAGCGTTTGACGATTATCGTGTCGAAGCAGGAAATCAAAGCCGGCGCGTCAATATAGAAGAGGTTCCAGCCGGCAACAGATACAACCCCCGGCGTATAACGCGGTACCGCGGCCAGTTCTTTCTCAAGCTTCGCCAGCGCCGACCGGTCGGAACCATTCAGACTATCTTCCGCAACGTACTGAAAAGGCAGTCCCAGGCGGTAAATCAGCGAGGCTATAATTCGGTTGATCATCTAAACAGTCGTCGTTTGAGCATCCCGTGACCGCTCGGAACGCGCGTCCTCCTTACCATGTCTCACTCTACTTAATACGTTTTCTCGTAAGCGCGGATCAGGGCGGCTGATTCGTGCTGGGGTGATGCAGATTATAACGTCAACGCTTAACGCCCCACATAATCGGCGCAGGTAGCATCGATCAGGCTGAGCAGCTTATCCATTTGCTTGAGATGGTCCTCGTGCTCAGCTATGTAAATTTCGTTGCGGGCCACCATCTCGCTTGCACTCGCCGGGTTTTGGATGACGAAGCGGAGCGCACCCAGAACGTCTTCGACGCTACCGGGCCGAACGAACAGCCCTGCGAATCCGAGTCGCTCCATCTCACGGTATTCCGGCAGATCGCTGATGATCGGCACCCCGCCCGCCGCCGTAGCCTGTAGGATGCTGGTAGACCTCATGTCCCCGCGCCCTAGTAAGGAGGCGAACACATCTGAAATTGACATTAATTCGGCGCAAACCTCCAGCGAAGTATGGCCCTCAAGTAGCGTGAATCTAGAGAGCAGCCCTTCCCCTTCCAGCCTAGCCTTTGCCTGTCGTGTAAACTCCTCCGTGGCATATCCGCCGAGCAGAATAAAGTGCGTCGCAGGGTGTTCGGATGCCAGTTGTATAAAAGCTTCTAGTGCT
>JAVXVR010000565.1:0-2926 GCA_032230165.1 Acidobacteriota bacterium
GCTCAAAGGTCGCCTTCACGCCGATCTCGAACGAGTTTCGCGGGTGGAAGCGTTATCGCGGCGGTCAGTCGCCCGACGTGTGGATTTACGATCTCGCGAACAACACCGCCGAGCAGATCACCAACACGCGCGCGCAGGACATGGTGCCCGTCTGGTTGGGCGACACGATCTATTACTTGTCTGATCGCGACTGGACGATGAACGTCTTCGCCTACAACACGCGCACGAAGCAGACGCGCAAAGTGACGAACCACTCGGACTACGACGCGCTCTGGCTGAGCGGCGCGGGCGATGAACTGGTTTACGAATCGGGTGGTTACGTCTATCGCCTCGACGCGAAGTCGGGGAAGACCGAGCGCGTGCCGATTAAAGTCTATGGCGACTTCCCGGACACCGTGCCCTACTTCCAGAACGTGAAGCCGAACGTCGAGACCTTCTCGATCTCGCCGAGCGGCGTGCGTGCGCTCTTCGGCGCACGCGGCGACGTGTTCACCGCACCGGCGAAAGAGGGTGAGGTCAGAAACCTGACAGACTCGCAGGGCGTGCGCGAGCTTGCGCCCGCGTGGTCGCCCGATGGTCGCTGGGTCGCCTACCTCAGTGATCGCTCCGGCGAGTACGAAATCTATGTGCGACCTTCGGACGGCGCGGGCGCGGAGCGGCGCGTGACGATGGACGGAGACGTCTGGCGCTACCCCGTCACGTGGTCGCCCGACAGCACGATGCTCGCCTACGGCGACAAAAAGAAACGCCTGCGCTACGCGAACGTCGCGACGGGTCAGACCGTGGACGTTGATCAAAGCAGACATAACGACATCACGAACTACAGTTGGGCTCCGGACAGTCGCTGGATCGCCTACACGAAGCAGGGCGACAACCAGTTCTCCGAAATCTGGGTCTATTCGCTCGCGAGCCGTCGGGCGCAGAAGCTCACGGGCGGGATGACGAGCGACACCGAGCCGGTCTTCGATCCCAAAGGTCGCTACCTCTACTTCCTCTCGAACCGCGACATGAACCTCACGTTCAGTTCCTGGGAGTTCAACTACATCTACACGAACCCGACGCGCGTCTATGTCGGTCTGCTCTCGGCTGACGCGCCACCGCTCTTCCTGCCGACGAGCGACGAGGAGCGTTCGAAGACGAAGGAGCAGCCGCTCATGCAGCCGCCCGGACCCGGTCAGCAGCCACCCCCGCAGGGCGCGAAACCACAAGCGTCGCCCGGCGCGACACCTTCGCCGGAAGCGCAGCCTTCCGCGCAAGTCTCGCCGTCGCCCGCGCAGGGGCAGCCGTCGCCGACCCCCTCGTCGCCCGACGCGAAGGGCGATGAGAAGAAGACGAACGCGGCGGCGGTCGCGCCTGTGAAGATCGACTTCGACGGGTTCGAGAGCCGCGTGCGCGCGGTTCCGGGTGCGCCCGCGAACTACCGGCATCTTTCGGCGACGAACGACGGCGTGCTCTACATTTCGGGACCGGGCAGGCTCTCGCTCTACAACCTCGAAGCCAAAGCGGAGCAGCCGATCATCGAAGGCATCGGCGATTACGATCTCTCCGCCGACCTCAAGCACATCGTCTTTCAGGCGCGCGACCAATACGGCATCGCGCCGGTCGCGCCCGCGCAGAAGGCTGATCAAGGTCTCGTCAAGCTCGAAGGCATGACGATGAAGATCAATCCCAAGCTCGAATGGGCTGAAGAGTACACAGACGCCTGGCGCACGATGCGCGACTGGTTCTACGATCCGAACATGCACGGCGTTGACTGGAACGCCGTCCGCGCCAAGTACGGCGCGCTCGTGCCCTACATCGCGAACCGTGAAGACTTGAACTATGTCATGACGGAGATGGGGAGCGAGTTGATGGCGGGACACATCTACGTCGAGCGCGGGAGCGATCCGCCGAAGGTGGCGCGCGCCGACGGCGCGCTGCTCGGCGCGGAAATAGTCTCCGACCCATCCGGCTATTTTAAGATCGCCAAAATCTTCCCCGGCGAGAACTGGCAGGAGAGTTTCCGCTCGCCTCTCACAGAGCCGGGCGTCAAAGCCAAGGTCGGAGACTTCATCACGGCGGTTGACGGTCACTCGACCAAAGAAGTGAAGAACTTCTATGAGTTGTTAGAGGGCAAAGCCTCGCGCGTCGTCACGCTTACTTTAAGCGACCGTGCGGACGGTGCGGGCGCGCACGACGAGCGCGTGCGTCCCATCCGCAGCGAGTCGAACCTGCGCTACTTCGACTGGGTGCAGTCGCGGCGCGCGATGGTT
Organism: Acidobacteriota bacterium; assembly: GCA_032230165.1. Taxonomy (GTDB): domain Bacteria; phylum Acidobacteriota; class Blastocatellia; order Pyrinomonadales; family Pyrinomonadaceae; genus JAIVGV01. Next base: position 2,253 of record JAVXVR010000565.1, read on the forward strand.
GATAGGCTGTCGGGCGGTCGCATCGGCTACATCCACGTGCCGAACACTGCGGTCGAGGGCAATCGCGAGCTGTTCAAAGGCTTCTACGCCCAGGCGAACAAGGACGCGCTCCTGAATGACGACCGCTACAACGGCGGCGGCTTCATCCCCGACCGCATGATCGAATTGTTGGAGCGCAAGCCCGTCAGCTACTGGACGCGGCGCGGCGGCGACGTTTATTCCACGCCGGGCTTCGCCAACACGGGACCCAAGGCAATGCTCACGAACGGCTACGCCGGATCGGGCGGCGACGCCTTCCCCTACTACTTCCGCGAGCGCAACCTCGGCAAAATCTTTGGCACGACGACGTGGGGCGGTCTCATCGGTCTCTCCGGCACGCCGCCGCTCGCAGACGGCGGGAGTCTTTCGACGCCCTCGTTCCGCTTCATCGACCTCAACGATCAGTGGGCGGTTGAAGGCACGGGCGTTGACCCGGATGTCGAGGTGGTTGATCGCCCCGACGCGGTCGCGCGCGGCGAAGACCCCTCGCTCGAAGCGGCGGTGAAGTATTTGATGGATGAGCTGCGCCGCAACCCGCCGAAGCACATGACATCACCGACGCCGCCCATCATGCGGCAGCCGTAGAGTCGAGTTGCAAAGACGGCGTGAATCGTGGGCAGTGTCTTGAGTTGAAA